>NZ_JADEWA010000166.1:0-10574 GCF_015207865.1 Dolichospermum sp. LEGE 00246 | reverse complement strand
CCCCCAACCCCTCCCCGCAAGCGAGGAGGGGAGCAGGATAGAACAAAAATTATCATATTCCCATTAGCCATGACTATTGATCAAGTAGCACATAAAAATTATCATTTATCCAACTTATCTCAAAGTAACGTGAATTTTATTGAATGTTGTAATTTGGAAACAGGTTATATTGCATCTCTACAGCGACCAATTTTAAATAATATTAATTGCCAAATTAATCAAGGTGAATTTGTAGTCTTGCTAGGATTGAATGGGGCGGGTAAATCAACATTATTAAAATCACTTGTGGGGTTAGTTCCCTTGATTAAGGGAGAAATTAAAATTAATGGTGTGTCTGTAAGTGAGCAAAACTTACCGCAAATCCGTCGAGATGTGGGAATGCTATTTCAGGGAGGGGGCTTAATTCGCCAATTATCAGCAATTGATAATGTTTTGTGTGGCAGGTTGGGGGTGAGAAAAACGAGGCAAACTTTATGGGGATTTGGGCAACGCGATCGCACCTTAGCCTTAGAATTATTAACACAACTAGGTTTGCAAGAACAAGCATATCAAAAAACTAGTAAATTAAGCGGTGGACAACAACAAAAAGTAGCGATCGCTAGAGCATTAATGCAATCTCCACAAATACTTTTAGCCGATGAACCCACCACAGGTTTAGATGTGGTAGCCTCCCAACAAGTCATGGCAACTTTATCAGAATTGCATCAACAAGGATTAACTATAATTACCGTTTTACATGACTTAGCTCTAGCTAAAGAATATGCTCAAAGAGCGATAATTTTAGATAATGGAAAAGTAGTTTATGATGGCAAATGTGAAAATTTACAACAGCGATTTTTATCAACTATCTAAGTAGTGAGACAGAATTAATTACACAATGTCACTGCGTTAGCGTAGCGTGGCGTTAGCCATATGGAACGAAGTGAAATGAAGCAATTCCAAGGGTTGTGATTGCTTCCCTTCCCTCGCAATGACTGTAAATATTTTTGTCCAATTACTTAATTTGAGGAATAATGGTGATTCGATAACTTGTGTGTACACCGTAGCTTTATAAGGGGAAAGGGGGGTAAAAATGTGATGAAAATTACGGGATACGACTTTTCAAACATCCTCTAAGGGACTTCCAATTAAAAAAATACCCAAAAATTTCTTGTGGTGCGGGACGAATTGCCTGCTAATCATTAAGGACAGGCAGGATGCCCATCCCACAAAATTGGGTAATTTATTTTTTGGTGTTCCCTAACGCCACGCTACGCTATCAGCAAACCCTAAATAAAATAATCAAAATTATATGGAGTAATTTAAAAAAATGAAAAAATTTTCTAATTCACAAATTTTTCATCGTTATCCTTGGTTTATGCCTTCACTTGTCTTCCTATTAATGATAGGAATTTATATTTGGGCATTACAAGGATTAAAAGTTGATCTGAAATTATTAAAAGATAGCTGGCCTTTTATCACAGACTTCATTTCTCGGTTATTTCCTCCCAACTTGCAAGTTTTAGACATTGCCATTAAAGGATTAATTGAAACCGTGCAGATGTCCGTCTGGGGAACATCCATAGGTGCAGTTTTATCCTTACCAATTGCCATAGCCAGTTCTAATAATATCGCCCCTTTATGGTTAAGATGGATAGCAAACTTACTGCAAAATGCTGTGCGTTCCGTACCTTCAATTATCTTAGGTTTAATCTTCGTAGCTGCTACAGGTTTAGGCGCACCCGCTGGAACATTGGCATTATCAATATATACTATTGGCTATCTTGCTAAATTTTATCAACAAGCGATAGAATCAGTAGATTATCATTCCTTAGAGTCTTTACAGGTAATTGGAGCATCAAAAATACAAATTGCTCAGTATGGGATATTACCGCAAATATTACCTTTAGGATTAGGTTATACCCTATGGATGTTTGAATATAACATTCGTGCTGCTTCAGTTTTAGGAGTAGTTGGTGCTGGGGGAATAGGATTTCAATTAAAAAGCTATATAGATGGTTTTGAATATACCAAAGCCACAACCATGATGTTAGTGCTATTAGTAGTAGTCACAGTTATTGATTGGTTTAGTAGTAAATTACGCCGATACCTAGAGTCAATTTAGTATTTATCTGCGTTTATCTGCGTTTATCTGCGTTCAATTATTCCAAAAATCGGCGTTGCTGATTAAGGGGATGAATTTTAGTCTCACGCAAAGGTAAGATTTTTAAAGGTTCAATTTGGAAATTTCATACCTCGATATGGCTAATGCCTCCGGCTCCCGCAGGGATACGCCACGCAGGCTATCAGCAACGCCCAAAAATCTTACCAATTCTTCCTCCTGACTCCTGACTCGGTGACTACTTATTAATAAAATCCCAAATAGCTTCAGCGACAACACTGGCACAAGTTTCTGGTAAATTACTTTCTCCATGAGCAATATTATGTAACTGAACTTCGGGAATTAATCGGGCATAAGTATTACTTTTTGATATAGCAGATTGTGTATCTTGACCACCTTGCAAAATCAAACAGGGAACATTAATTTCCGGTAAGCGGGTTTCTAATAATTCTGCTGCTATTTCTGGTTGCTTGCGATTAAAAAGTAATTGACAAGCTGTAGAAGATTGTAACAATGTTTGTCTTAATTCTAAATCTCTAGCAATTTTTCCCTCCCAACCAATCAATTTGATAAAAGGCATAATTAAGCGTAAAAATTTAATTATTAAGGGTGAACAATTAAATAACCGCCGTTTTTTTTGCCATTCCTCTTTTTTATCTTCCGCTGCAACACCCTCTGGTGATAACAATATTAAGCCAGATATTTGTTCTGGATATTTTAAAGCATAACTAGCCGCAATCCAACCTCCTAGAGAATTACCAGCTAAATAGACCTTTTCTAATTTTAAAGCGTTTAAAAAATCAGCTAAACACTCGACTTGTAAATCTATGGAATGGTGAATTTTAGGATTTGCTGATTCACCAAAACCTAACAAATCTGGTGAAAAGCAATGGATGTTTTCAGCTAATAATTCCATTGTGGATACCCATTCGCTACCATCATTCCATGCACCATGTAGAAAAACTACGGGTATTCCCCTACCAACTTCACGCCAAAACAATACCCCTTGACTAAGTTTTATGCGGGAGTTACGAAATAAAATATTCATTTATTTTAACTTACTAATTTAGGTGTCTAAGTTGTGCAATTTCCAATTATAGACTTTAGAGTTAATTTCCCAACCCAGAATTTTAAATTTTCCATCTTTTATGCAAGTGTTGTTAAACCATTTAAGTAGTCTTGTAACTGACGAAAATGATCATGAGACATATCTGGTTTTGGCAAAGAACTAGGAGGAAAAGCTTGAATTTCCATAACTTCTAAAGTATCTTTGACTGCCATTTCTCCTTGAACTTCAGCTTCAACAGTAATACAGATAGAATGAATCCGAGGATCACGATCTGGTGAAGAGTAAACCCCCACTAAACGGCGGATTTTAACTACTTCTAACCCTGTTTCCTCTATCAATTCCCGACGGACTGCATGAGGAACATCTTCTCCCCAATCCACCATACCACCAGGTAATGACCAACGACCATCATCCTTTCTCCTAATGAGGACAATCTGACCATCAGGTAAAATAGGAATAATACTTGTACCAGTAATGGGGTGGCGGAATATAATACCCAGTACCGTTTGTCCAAAATGCCATAAGCTTCGTGTGGACTGAATCATTGGTGTAAAATTAGTAAAAATGTTCAAGTTTAAAATTGTTTGATTGTGTTAAGTAGGTTAGCATTGAAAATCGTCGTTATGGGAGGGCAAGAGGCAAGAGGCAAAAGGCAAGAGGGTTTGGGCGATTTTACGTTTCTTTACACAGATTGGTTTTATTGTGTTCACCTACTTACGAATTACGAATTCCGGCGTTGCTGATTAAGGGTATGAATTTTAGTCTCACGCAAAGGCGCAATCACGCTTCGTGATCTCGAAGAGTAGACGCACTGAGGTAAGATTTTTAAAGGTTCAATTTGGAAATTTCATACCTCGATTCAGCAACGCCCGAATTCCAAATTACGAATTACGAATTACGAATTACCAATTAATGTTGTTTCTGCAATCTGGAAAATTATTTCTTCTAATGTCCGCAATAATTCTTGCTCATTGTACGGTTTAGAAAAATAAGCTTTTGCTCCTAATTGCATAGCTAACTGACGATGCTTACTACTACTACGGGAGGTTAACATAGCGACAGGAATATTTCTCAACTCTGTATTGTTGTTGATTCGCTCTAAAAAGCTATAACCGTCAATACGAGGCATTTCAATATCACAGATCACTGCTTGGACTTGCAAACCAGTTTCTAGCTTTTCTAAAGCTTCTTGACCATCTTTAGCCTGTTCTACTTGATATCCACCTTTTTCCAGGGTTAGTGCTAGATAACGACGGACATTAATGGAATCATCAACAATCAAAATTATGCCTTTTTGGCGACTAGGTTGATTGATAGTGGGTACTTTTGGCGGTTTGAGGAATGCAGTTTGTAGTCTTGTTGTTGGTAATTTATTACTGATGTGGGGACGTTCATTTTTTGTAATCCATGATACCAAATCATTAGTATTAATGAGGGGAACTACTCGACCATCACCCAGAATTGTACAGTTGTTAAAACCACTGGGAAGGGGAATATTACCTTCTACTTGACGAATAGCTACTTCTTGTTCACCCCAGCAGCGTTCTACTTGAACTGCGACTTGTTGATGATCATGTTTGACTATCAATACACTTATAGCATTAATGATCGGCAGAGTTTCTAATTCCAGGTTATTGTAGCGGGAGCAATTAAATTCAAAGTAACTATTGAGACGTAGTAATGGTAATTGATTGTTTTGCCAGTTAATAAATTCCTTCCCGTTTTGGGAGAAGATTTGTTCCTGTTCTAGCAAGAAAATTTCCTCAATTACGTCTGTAAAAAATGCTAACACCAAGCGATCGCTCTCAACCAATAAAACCCGCGCAACTGACAAGGTAAATGGGACTGATAAGGTAAACTTCGTCCCCACTCCAGCTTGGGTGTCAACATTCACATCTCCTCGCGCTAATTTCAGGTTATTACGGACTACATCCATACCTACACCCCGACCAGATAAAGCTGTTACCTGTTCTGAGGTGCTAAATCCTGGTTCAAAAATTAATGATAGTAGATCTTCATCACTAGCGCTCGCTAATAAAGAATCGTCCAAACCCATTTTTAAAGCACGGTGACGAATTTTGTCTAAAGAAATACCTTGACCATCATCACGAATAGTAATAATCGTGCGATTACTATGATAGACCGCTTTCATTTCAATCAAACCTTGTTCACTTTTTCCTTGCTTTTTCCGAGTAATAGGATCTTCAATTCCATGATCAAAAGCATTGCGTAATAAGTGCATTAAAGGCTCATTTAAAGCTTCCAAAATACCTCTTTCAATTAAAGTATTTCCACCTTCAATTTTTAATTGCACATTTTTTCCATACTCAACATTTAAATCCCTAATAGCTCTAGGAAACCGTTCTACTAAATCGGAAAAAGGACGCATTCTCACCTGGGTTAATTGTCTTTGTAATTGTTTAGAAGTTTTATTTAGTTTTCTTGCTATTTGGTCTGTATCGTCCACACTTAATTGGATATCACTGGTAACTTCTGCCACTTGGACAATAGTTTCCATCACATTTTGAGATAATAAATTCAATTTTTGATAGCTATCTTGTTCTGTAAAATTATTTTCTACTTCTTGATTACCATGATTATGAGTTATTATTTTTGCGTAAGCTGTTCGCAGTTCTTGATTTTCTTGATCAAGAATTTGGACTCTTTGACTGAGATTACGCACTAATTTACGTAATCTTTCCATTTGCACATTTAACCCATTACGTTGAATAATAACTTCTCCAAATAAATCATTAATCTTTTCTAAATGTTTACTAGGAACTCTAACTGTATTTTCCTGGTTTTCCCTTTCTTTAGGCAGTGAATTAATATCACTTTTACGTTCAGTATATTTATAATCTATGGGGAGATTTTCTGAGGTTGATCCTCTATCAGCACTTTCTGGAGATAATTCAACATTTTCTAATAAATCAAAATCAGAAATATTTGATTTATGCAATAAATAATCTTGCTGATTTGATGAAATAGGAGGAAGATTATGAATAACTTCACCAAAATTAATTCTAGTTGGTAAATTACCTAGTTGATTACTTAATACTAAAGTTTGAGATTGTCGCCATGCTTTTAATGCTAAATTAGCAATTTCTAAACAACTATCAGGGTAAGTTTCTAAATAATGGCTAACGGATTGACATAATTTGGTAAAAGCTGTTAATTGCAGCATTTCTCCTAACCCACTCAACTCAGTGGACATCATTACCAACTCTACTCTTAACCCCGATTTATTGCTATTTTTTAATCTAGCTTCTAGGTGTTGTAAATACTCTTCAACTTCAGTTTCAAATAATAAAGGGATAATTTCTGTATCATTTTCTGATGATAGTAAAGTTGTAATATTTTCTGGAGTCGGTTCACCTAAACGCTCATAAAGTTCGTCAAAAACTGGATAACAAAATTTTCTTAACCAACTATCATCCAGATTATTACCCTTTGCCAATAACTCAACAATCTGTCGTAGCCAATCAACACTAGATAGTAATAAACTTTGTAAATGAGTATCAAGTTCCAAAGAATCTTTTTGAGTCTTTAAGACTTTAAAGGCATCTTCCAATTTATGAGCTAAATCACTTAATACGCGAAATCCCATCATTGCTGCTCCACCTTTAATAGAATGGGCGGCTCTCATTGCAGCGTTAATATGTTCTAATTCAATACGTTTACTAATGTCAATTTCCAGTAATACCCCTTCTAAAGTATTGAGATAATCAGTTGCTTCTTCCAGAAATTGCATCTGGATTTCCAATTCTTTATCTTTAGTCATTAGTCCTTAGTCCTTAGTCAACAGATTTTGGATTTACGATTTTGGATTTTGGATTGATTCCAACAAACAAGTGTGGAGCTTTTCTGATTTTAGATTGGCGTTAGCGAAGCATACGCAGCGAGTATTGTTGATTAATTCCGCTCTGAAGGAGCGGGGAACTTGTACCGAAAATTCCGAATCCAAAATCTAAAATCCAAAATTTTTCGGTCATTATTTATTAATTCAGAACAAATGAGAATATCAATTAGTTGGGAAAGTCTCAATAGTATCTTTTAACTCTTGAGAAATATCTACTGCTTTTTGTAAAGATTGGGAAACTTGACGCGAATTATGAATATTACGTACTGATACAAGGGTAATATCTTTAATAGTTTGACTCACAATTTGTGATGTTTGAACTTGAGATTGAGTAGAACTTAAAATTGACTGAACCAGGGTATCTATTTGCTGGGATACATCAGTGATTTTTTGTAAATTATGCTTGGCATTTTCAATAATATTGCTGCTTTGGGTAACTTGATTAGTTCCCATTGTCATTGTTTTTAATACTTCACCTGTTTCTTGTTGGATTTTGGCAATTATTTCCTCAATTTCTTGAGTAGCGGCTGCACTTCTGGCGGCTAATTCGCCAACTTCTTCAGCTACCACTGCAAAACCTTGACCTTCCTCTCCGGCTCTTGCAGCTTCAATTCCCGCATTAATTGCTAATAGATTAGTTTGCATAGAAATTTGATTAATTATAGAAACCACACGGGAAATTTGTTGAGAAGAGTCCCCTAAACGTCTTACTTTTTTGGTGATTTCATCAACCGTTTCTTGGACACAGAAAATATTTTGCAATGTTAAATCCATCTCTGCTCCAGTTTTAGTAGCTGTATGGTTAGCATCATTAATAATGGTGACAGCTTGCTGTGCTATATCAGCGGTAGATTGAATAGCAATGGTCATATTTTCAATAGTTTCTAAGCTTTGGTACATTTTTTCAGGTTCTAGAATTGCCTCTGTGGCGAATTTTTCTAAATAAACATTTACTTCACTAACAGCTTGTTGAATTTGATTGACAATTGGCTCAATACTATCCTGAAAATTCTGGAGTTCTAGGGAGTCTTGATGAATATTTGTTTGACTATGAGCTTTCAATTTTCTGATCTCTACTAGCAGATGAGATTGTTCTAAAGCATAGCCAACTTGTGTAGCAATTTGGGTTAAAAAATTAATTTCTTCAACTTGCCAAATATGAGGATTATAACAATGATGAGCAATCAGGAATCCTTGAATTTCTCCATGACTTAAAATTGGTGCTGTTAAACTACTTTGTACAGAAAATTTCTTTAACCACTCGATATAACTACTGGTTAATTTTACCTCTTGTTCAATGTCTGATATAGCCTCAAATTGATTACTTTTCCCAAGTTCTCGCCAGTGAGAATCATTGTTATAGACACCAAGCATTTTTTGACAATCATCAAGTACTGATTCAGCAATTACTTTGACAGCTTGGGTTTTTCGATGGAGTTTATAAACGATGACTCTATCTGTTTTTAGAACATGACTAACTTCAGAAATTGCTGTTTGATAAATAGCTTCGGACTGAAGATTTAGCCGAATTTTTCTAGTCACTTCTAGCAGTAATTTTAGCCATTCAATTTCTCTTTCTTGATCTTCTTGTTTGTTGACTACGCTTAGATGTATTTGCTCTTGAATTTCCTGAGCTTTTCCTATAGACGTATTCGCAATTTTAGCATTAATCCGCTGACTTAACCAAGCTACAAGCAACGTCATTAATAATGCAATTAATGATGTTGTAGTAGCAGTTAATTTTAAAAATTCTCTTTGTTGCTTAAAGGCGATCGCTGTATCTTTTTCTACGATTAATTGCCACTTGATCTCCGGTAAACCTGATATTTTGGAAAATGGTATATAAGTAATAAGTTGCTGCTTTTGATTATTTTTGGCAATGGCTGTAAATGTATCAATATTTTTGGTATTCAAAACATTAGTTAAACTCGGATATATATCTACGAGTTTTTCACCAAACATATCTTGATAGGAACTAATTAAAATTTTTCCTGCTGCATCTAAAAAATAATATTGATTAGTCTCATCTATATAACCTTGGATTACTTTTTTTAAAGCCTTTAGAGGTATACGAGTTCTGACTATACCAATAGTATTACCCTCCACTGCATCCTTAATTGGTGCAGCTATATAAATCACTGTGCCGATATTTTTAACTATTTCTGGTTGACTAATAATAGGAGTATTTTGTTTAACTACATCTTGAAAATAGATCAGTTGTTTTTCTGGACTTAAAGACTCTCCTGATGATTGCATAATCACTTGTCCATTCAGATCAAATATGGCTACACTATCATAAACATGACTATTTTTGATCAAGCTATCTAAGGAGGCTTTTGTTTCTATATTAATTGTGCTGGGATCAACTTTCGATATTTGCCTAAATTTTTCTGCTATTGCTTTTTCTGTATCTTGCATCGGACTTGAAAAAGATATATTAGATAGGATCTGAATATCTCCATAGCGTTGTCCAATAAAGTTATTAACTTTATCACTTAAATTAATTGCTGTATTTTCTTGGGATGTAATAATTTGCTTTGTAATTAACTTACTACCAAACATATAAGCGATCGCCCCAATTCCCAGAACTGGTAAAGTACCAATAGCTATAGATAAAATTATAGATTGGGTACTTAACTTAAATTGTCGCAAATATTCTAACCTCTCATACCAAGACCTCTGATCACTGGAACTTTTTCCTCTATTATCAACAACTTTAGTTGGAGAAATTAAAGATGCTTGATTTTGAGAATTGCTACTTTGTTTGATATCAGTTTTATTCAACATATATTCTTCGCACCACATCTATAAAATAAAAAGTTACCGCTTTCTTCGAGTATTAATTATTAGTTAATACAAAAAACATCTGAACTTAAAATATGTACTGCATTTAATACCAATAAAATTTCTTCTTGTTGTACCACACAACCACATAAGTAAGGTACTAAACTAGATGCTACTTGTCCGACAGGGGAACGGATATCATCAGCAATAAACTTGGTTGTTCCTTTAATTTCTTGAACGACTAAACCTAAAATTATTGATTCTATTTGAATAACAATAATATTATACTGACGCAATCGGTGATCAAGACATTCTAGATTAAACATCCTCGGTAAATCAACCACCCAAATTATATGACTGCGCCAATTCATCAATCCTAATATACAAGCAGGCATATTCGGAATAGCCGTAACCGATGTCACAGGTACAATAATTGCTTCCTGCGTATGAGAAATGGATAAAACAGCACCAGTTTGTTGATTAAGTTGAAATTTGAGATAGCCATCTTCTCGACTATTATGTATGGCTTGATGGTTAAAGTCAAATTGCAACTTTTTCATAAGTAAATATAATTAAAATCAGTTTACTTTCGTTTTATGGGATAACCACAACTTTCTCCCATACTAACTTAGTTAGGATCGTGGATTAAATAAGGTGTAATACTGCCAATGATAGCTATACACTAGAGGGGTAGATGGATGAACTGATAGATGATGCAAACTTACCCTGGTGAGATTGAGGTACAAATGCAACGATACTAT
>NZ_JADEWA010000165.1:0-10600 GCF_015207865.1 Dolichospermum sp. LEGE 00246 | reverse complement strand
ACAATAGAAAGATATATTAATGACCCGCATCATGGTTGAGAATATTGGCAGCGGTTAAAACCGCACGGGTAGGCTTTCCCCCGCGCTCTAAAGAGACGCGGCTCCCAGCCTTCCCGCAATCCCCTGGCGGGCTTTTCGGCGACTCTTCCATGAAGACATTGACCGAGATTTAAAGCCCTAAGGAAAAGACTTTTACGCTATGCTATCAGCAAGTCCTATTATAGGTGCATCAAGGAAAGTTTTCCCATACTTGAGCAACTAACTGACTTAACCAGCGTCTTTGTTGTCTATCTAACATTTGATCATCTGCTAATACTTGGGTGGTTAATTGATCTAAGGACTGACCCTGGGCGCGAACAACTCTAACTACACCAGCAATTACCGCAGCAACTAGTTCTTCATCAACTGGCTGTTTTCTGAGTGCAGATATTTCTTGGGGACTGTCTGGGATAGGATAATTCATAGCGTGGGTTTAGGAAATTTACAATGTCAGCAACCCAGCCCTAAATGGACTGAGCTTGCAAGAAATTTCAAGCTGTACGACCAGACCACCCTAAGCGGCTTGCCCTGAGCGAAGTCGAAGGGAGTCTAAGGGTAGCCGTTATTTGAGTCACGACACCTCGAAATGCGTAGCCAGTTTCCCGCTCTGTCGCTGTAAGTTAAACAGTTCTAAGGTAACTGGAACAGTGCTTTCAGCCCAACAAGCTCTTATAACAGGTCAAGGCTAACATTACCCCAGAAATGGGAGTTGGTTTCCAGATTCCAATCAAAAATCTGGTCTCAATTTTAACATCCACAGCGGTTAAAACCGTGATCAGTGAGCTTGTCGAATTGCTCGTGTCGCGGCTGGTGAGCTGCGTCGAACCATCCCTCTCAGCGTCTTTAGACACGCTTGTTTCCCACTTACCGCGAGGTTTTATGAACAATGAACTTGATAGTAAGAATTCAGGGGTCAGGAATCAGGATGTAGGGGCGCAGGGCTTGCGCCCAGTCAGGAGTCAGGAGTATGGCTAACGCCACGCCACGCTATCAGGAGTTTAGGAGAAAGAAATTGAAGAATAGAGAATGGAATTTCTCCCCTGTTCCCTGTTCCCTGTTTCCTTCCATCTCAAACCTTATGTATCCTGAGTCCTTATACTTGATAAATCATTAAAATTCTTTATGGGATCTTTATGAAGTTAATTAGCGCAGAGTCTAACCTAGTTTCTGCCTTTTTTTAATCTGTCTAACTGAGTAGATTGATAGGAGATATCAGAAAAATATGCAAGAACTTCTTTATTTAGAAATTCCTACGCCCGATACAGTATCCGTTAGCAAATGGCTACAAACAGATTTTGTTGTTGAAAATGGGCAAAAATTAATTACCGCAGATGGTTTGCGGTTGAGAGGCGCGGTTCAAGGTACCACTTCTGGTGATGTAGAACTGTCTATATTTGTGTGGTCGGTGCAGCGAACAACTTATCTTAAGGTATTCCGTTGGGGAGATGAACCTTTTCCAGGGGAGAGAGGTATTCTCCAATCTCTGACACAGGAAATTAGAGGTCGCTTTCCTAATTGCTACCCGGAACTACCTGTTATTGATGCCCAAAATTCAATTTTCACAGAGCTAGAACCTTATTATCCCTTAACTGTTAAGTATTTTCAGAAAATGTCTAATGGGGAATATCACCTCAACCGGGCTTACTGGTGGGAACAACGGTGGCGCGAAGGGGTAAGAAATCCTCAAAAGCCCCGACAAGTGGTATTTTATCAAGGGAATAGCCAGGAAACATCACCTGTTCTTTCTCCTGCTGCTAGTCCTGAGTATGACCTGATTTATATTGGTGGTGCTTTGGGGTCAATTCATGCGGCGGTGATGGCTAAATTGGGCTATAAGGTGCTATTGGTGGAAAGATTGCCTTTTGGTAAAATGAACAGAGAATGGAATATTTCTCGTGATGAAATCCAAAGTTTAATCAATTTGGGTTTGTTAACAGATGCTGAATTAGCAGAAATTATTTCTAGGGAGTATAAGGACGGTTTTAATAAGTTTTTTGATGGGAATAATCCTGCTAAGTTAAAATCCCCTGTTCTCCACACTCCTACTGTTCTGAATATAGCTTTAGATTCAGAAAGGTTACTGGCATTATGTGGACAAAAACTTCAAGCTGCTGGTGGTGATATTTGGGACGAAACGGAGTTTTCCCAGGTGAATATTAGTTCTACACAAGTTGCTATTAATGTCAAACATTTGCCTACTGGAAATGAACGGCAAGTGAGTGGAAGGTTGTTGATAGATGCAATGGGAACGGCTTCACCGATTGCTTGGCAATTAAATGGTGGTCGGGCTTTTGATAGTGTGTGTCCAACGGTGGGAGCGGTGATTGAAAAGGGCTTTGAGCCTGGGGTTTGGGATTCTGAATATGGGGATGTTCTCTATAGTCATGGGGATATTTCTAGGGGACGACAGTTGATTTGGGAGTTGTTTCCTGGGGTTGGGGAAGAGTTGACGATTTATCTGTTTCACTATCATGAGGTGAATGAGCAAAATCCTGGTTCTCTGTTGGAAATGTATGAGGATTTTTTCACAATTTTGCCAGAGTATCGGCGTTGTGATTTGGATAAATTAGTGTGGAGAAAGCCCACTTTTGGCTATATACCAGGACATTTTAGTGTAGATAGTAGCGATCGCACTATTGCAGTTGATAGATTAATTTCCATTGGTGATGCTGCTTCTTTGCAGTCTCCTCTAGTTTTTACTGGTTTTGGTTCTTTAGTCCGCAATTTAGACCGATTAACTACTCTGTTAAATATCGCTCTCAAACATGATTTATTAAGTCAGCAACACTTAAATAAAATTCGGGCTTACCAAAGTAATGTGGCGGTAATGTGGTTGTTTTCCAAGGGAATGATGGTTCCTACTGGCAAATTTATCGCCCCCCAAATGATAAATGCGATGCTGAATACTTTCTTTGGGTTATTAACAGATGAGACCCCGGAAGTTACAGATAATTTCATTAAAGATCGTTGTGATTGGTTCACTTTTAATCGTCTAGCTTTGAAAGCAGCCATGAAAAATCCGGCTTTATTATTGTGGATTTGGCAATTAGCTGGTTGGCGAGATTTATTACGTTGGCTGGGTAATTATTTTAGCTTTGCTCGTCATGCTTTAGTCAGTCTGATTTTGGGGACATGGTTTCCAAAATTCTTAAAATGGAATCAATCTTGGTTAGAAAATCGCTTTCCAGGATTATGGTTACAATTGTTAGTAATTAACTATGCAATTTCTACTGGTAGACCACGATTACCGCCAGTGTTGCGTTAGTTTTAGGGACTTCCAAGAAATAAATTATCCTGATTAACGAACCACGGAGGCGCAGAGGACACAGAGGAATAAGGGTTTGAGAGATTTTTGCGTTAGGTGGTTTATCGGTTGTCAAGAGATTGCTTCCTTTCACTCGCAATGACAACTCATGCAGCACAGGTTTATTAGAGACTTCCAATCAAAAAAATATCCCAAAATTTCTTGTGGTGCGGGACGAATTGCCCGCTAATCACCAAGGACGGGCAAGGATGCCCATCCCACAAAATTGGATCATTTTTTTGTGGAGTTCTCTTAGAAACGCAAATTTAATAACCTGCAATTCTGATGTAACCTGGAATGGTGCGTTACGCTGTCGCTAACACACCCTACTTTTGCACCTTATTTAATTCACATTCCTTATTTAATTATATTCATCATCAACATAGGATTCATATATCTCCGGTGTTTCTGCGGAACTAACAGAGTCCGATAGTTGGAAACTGTCATCTGTCATCCGAATAATTTCTCCCGAAAAGAATTTGGCTAAACTTTCCGCAGCTTTAACGACTCCATCATGATCCCAATTTGATGGAGATGGTGACACCGGTGGCGGAGAAAGAGTTTGTACTGGTGCTGTATTGGTAACAACAGGCTCAATTTGGACTGGTGTAGGTGATGGCGTGGATACTGTAGCTACTGGTTGTGGTGTGGGTTGTGGTTCTGGTGTTTGTTGATATGTTTGTTGGGGTGGTTGTTGAACTGGAGGAGAAGTTTGTGGTGGTGGATTTCTTCTGGTAGAGGTGGCGTTTGCAGTGGTAGCTTTTTCTAAAGTAACTTGAATTTCTTGCTGGAAAGTTTGTCTAAAGGCTGTGGTGATAATAGGTAAATAAGATTTCACTTTGTCATACCAAACCGCTTTTACACCTACACGGGCAGTATGACCATTAAATTCCATTAAATGGCACATTTGACCCAGTAATGCTTGTGTGGGTAGCTGTTGAATATGTCCACGAACTTGTTGCCAAAGTTGAGTTAAATCGTATTGTGAACTTTCTCCTGCTGGTTGTACTGCTGCTGTTTGATAGTTGGCAGGTGGTGGTGGAGGTAGAGGTTCTGATGTTGGTGGTGCGAAATTAACAGGATATGCTGGTGGTGCAGCAACGGGTGGATATGTTGGGGTTGCGGTTGTATTGGTTCTTGGTGGGATATTTGCAGTTGGGGTTTGAATATTGGCACTGGGTAATAATCCCAGTAATGTTACTTCTAACCATAACCGGGGTTGAGTGGTGTTTTTTAGTTGGACTTCGGCTGTTCTCAGGTGTTGTTGTCCTAGCAAGATGGTACTGATGTCAAATTTTTGGGCAAATTCAACTAATGATGTCCAAGTTGACTGAGTACAAGCAACTAAATCTTGACGATTGGGGGCAGTTTTAGCGATGAGAAAATCTCGATAAAAAGCTGCGAGATTTTGGAGAATAATTAGGGGTTCTCGTCCTCTATCGAGGATTTTCCGGGTAGTGTCTAGGACTATTTCTGCTTGATCTTGAGCGATCGCTTCTAACAACCCAAATAGGTCTTTTTCGCTGACTGAACCCACCAAATCCCAAACTTTATCCGGTGTCACTTCCCCAGCGACTAAAGCTAATTGATCTAATAAACTTTCTGCATCTCTTAATCCCCCTTGGGCAATTTGTCCCACTAAAGTCAGGGAATCATGGGAAATATTAATACTTTCTTTATCGGCAATATGTGTTAAATGTTTTACCATTGCCTCTAACTGAATCCGTCGAAAATCAAACCTTTGACAACGAGAAATAATTGTTGGTAATACCCTTTGTGGGTCTGTTGTCGCCAGAACAAAAACAACGTGCTTGGGTGGTTCTTCTAGGGTTTTAAGTAACGCATTAAACGCTGCGGTACTTAGCATATGACAGTTATGTACTAGTAATCCATTAGCTACAAAGTTATGATTATCCTCAACTTCCAGATCATAAACTCGCTCAACTCCAGCGAGGTGAACAGATTCTACCTTTTCCAAATTTGTAAATGAGCGTGCCGCATCCACATTCACAGGGGATAGTATCTTCATTCCTTCTTTTACGTCTTTGGCTGCTATCCATCCCTGATCAGTCCTGATTAAATGATTACTTGTACACTTAATTTCTCTGTGAGTTGTTTTGATAACTAAAGTTTGCTTTTCCCCTTGATCTAACCACCGGACAACTTTTTTAAATTCCCATTTTTTAGAGGATTCATTGTAACTAAGAACTTTTTGTCCTTTAATATTCGGGTTGTCAATGCGAACAAGTCCGGTATTAGTGAGAATTAAAGAATCTCCTGTTAGACATTCATCAATCACATATACTTTATAACGGCACTGCATCGGGGCAAACTGCGCCCGTTCAATCAGTTCCCGGATATTATCAACACCAGTATTACTAGCAGCGTCAATTTCAATAACATCAGTAGAATAGCCTTTAGTAATACCCTGACAGATTTCACAAACGCCGCAGGGTTGGGGGGTTGGCTGGTTGCCTTGGAGACAATTGAGAGATTTGGCGAGAATTCTCGCACTGGAAGTTTTTCCTGTACCTCTGGGGCCAGTGAACAAATAGGCAGGGGCGATTTTCGCTGAGAGAATGGCGTTTGTTAGGGTAGTAGCGATCGCCTCTTGACCCACTAGTTCAGCGAAGCTCTTTGGCCGATACTTATGGTGCAGTGGTTCGTAAGACATGGAGACAGGTTTAAATCCGTATATCCCAGGTAAATTTTAGGGTTTTACCATTCTAACAACTCATGGCATTCGATTTTGGATTGACAATTTTGGATTTTGGATTAACTTCACTCTAAACTTGTTCTTTGTGTTATAAAAAAGTCCAAGTTTTAACCGTTTTGAGTATAAGTAGGTTGGCGTTAAAAATTGTCGTTATGACAAGGTATTTGGAGAAAAACAAAAAAAGTGTTCGTTCCGCACTTCGTGCGGCTGCGCTAACATCGACCAACATTGCTGATTTCGCTATGCTCAATTTTGCTCGTTGGTCAATTCTTCACTCGCGCGTATTGTATTCATCCCATCACCTCCCTATCGGGTAGGTGAGAGGCTTCTACTGTTTAAGCTAAAATTTTAATAGGCAACATCAATGGTGCATCAAATGTTCAAGCGGCTAATTCAATGGCTCAAAAAAATTTTTCGGCACTTGTTTGGTGGTAAACAAAATCTCACCCTCAGTCGAGAGGAAGTCCCCACACAAGTAGCTCCACCCCTAAGTGATACAGATTTAGAATTTCTATTTACAGAACTACTAGAAGGGGTTCATCAGGTCAAGGGACAAGCTTGGGCGCAAAAATGGTTACATAGTCTTGAACATCGTGTTAGTACGGAACAGTGGTTAGAATGGTTAATTCGTTTTGGAGACAGATTATTAGCATCTGCTAAACCTCATAATGAATTAGCAGCCAGATTAGTCCAACTTGGTGAGCTAGGAGTTGGGGAAATCAGTAATCTGTCCTACGATATAGGTATGAAAGTCTTAACACTTAATGCAGGAGAACCAATTTGGGAATATGACGGTCCTGATGTAGTGGAGAGTAATCCCTTAGTATCTGCCAACACAGAGGAAAATTTATCCGAAGGGGAATACAAAACTGTTACCCTAGATGAACTGTTGATGATGTTACAACAGGATGAAAACCTATGTGACCAAATCTCCCAACAACTAGGAGTGGAAACACAAAATCCCGAAGAGATTATTCAGGTATTGGTTAATCAGTATAATGAAGCGAACGAACCTTCTGTATAATCAAAACTGAGGACTGACACTTTTCGTGATTATAGTCTTCAGTTCTAGGAAACACAGGATTAGGGAAAATTACGCTTTTTGTGAAATAGTATAAAGAGGATTTTTCACTCACTCTGATGAAGACAAGTCCCCATAACTCAAGTTTGATTTGTTCAGTGTAGCTATTAGTATTGTTACCCAGGTCTATTAAATTTTCTAGACCTTTCCGTAATTAATAATTTTTTTGACACAACAATAGCTACAATCTAGGAGAAAGAAAATCCCATAAATTGGCAGATGTTCAGGTGGCTCTTGCAGTGGCTTAACAAATTTTTACAGTACCCCTTTGGCAGTCTTGGGATAAGTGATCCCAGGGCTAGTCAAGGCAATCTGGTGGCAGATCAACCACCAGAACTTACGAATGCGGATCTAGAGTCCTTATTTAACGAACTCCTAGAAGGAGTAAACCAAGCGCGAGGACAACAATGGGCATTCAAGTATTTACAGCGGATGGAACCGCGTATTACTGTTGACCGTTGGATAGATTGGCTGTTGATATTTGGAGACAAATTATTAGCTTCTCCCGCACCAAATCTTCAGTTAGCGGAGCGGATGGTGAAACTGGGTGAGTTGAGTATTGGAGAGGTTAGTAACTTGTCCTATGACATTGGGATGCAGCTATTGCGGCGCAATCTTAATCAGGAGGATGAAAGTACGCAAGAGTCACAGGAGTGGGAAATTTTCATCCCTACACAGGAGGAGTTAGATACTCCTGGTCAGGAATTGCTGCGCCAATTTGGGGAGGAAATCTGGCAATATCAGGAAATAGAACCTCTGAGTCATCCACAATCCCCAATGGTTGAGGATCTATTCACTGGTGAGTCTCTAGAGTTAAGTCATGAGTCTTTGGCTGAAGATATTTTTGACAATACTGCCAAGACGGAAAATGACTATCAGAGTTATGAGCATAAAATTCAGGAATTTTCCCAGAATGTTGAGGATATAATTGCCGATCCAGAATCTCGAATGGAGAAAAGCTGGCACGAGCCTTGGGTAAATTTAGAACCGCAGTTAGCATCCACTTTCGATGAGTTGGTGGTGCGGTTGGAGCAAAGTAACGATCTTGTTCAGCAGTTAGCGTCGGAATTGGCAATTCGTGATGGTCAGATTGTGCAGCAATCTAGATCACAAATGGTTGTTACTAATCCGGCAGAAAGTTTATTTTATGAAGGGTTACAGCAAGCTAAGGCTGGAAACTTATTAGCGGCTTTGGATTTGTATGAACGAGCTAGTCAAATCCAACCTCAATCTTATGAATATTGGTTTAATCAGGGGCTGACACTGTTTTATTTGCAACGGTTTACAGAGGCGATCGCTGCTTATGACCAAACCCTGGCTCTCAAACCCGATTTCTATAAGGTTTGGTATAACCGAGGCGGTATTCTCGGTGAGTTGGGAGATTTTGATGCGGCTATCGCTTCTTTTGATCAAGCGATCGCTATTCAACCAAATTACCAACCAGCTTGGTCTAGCAGAGGCTTGGCACTACTCAAGTTAGGTTTGATCGGGGAAGCCATTGATAGTTATGATCAAGCCTTGAATTTAGAACCCCAAGATGCGGAAACTTGGTATTACCGGGGTATAGCTTTAGCTGTGGTTGAGCAATATGCAGAGGCGATCGCTAGTTACGACCAAGCTCTTCATCTCGAACCCAACTATCATGAAGTATGGATAGACCGGGGGGTAGTGCTATTTAGTTTAAAACAATGGTCAGAAGCGATTGAATCTTGGGATCAAGCCCTGGCTGTGCAACCAGAATTTTATTTAGCTTGGTATAACCGGGGTGTGTCCTTTGAAAACTTAGGTTGTCGGGAAGATGCGATCGCCTCCTATCAACAAGCGATCGCCATCAAACCCGATTTCCATCCGGCTTGGTATAACCAAGCCGTAGCCCTATTTTACCTAGATCGTTTCCCTCAAGCCATTTCCTGCTATGACAGTGCCTTGGAAATGAAACTAGACTATTGGGAAGCTTGGCTAGGAAGAGGGGCGGCTGCTGGTCATCTTCCCCCCCAACAATCATCACTAATTATCGTTAGTACCATTTCTGCCGCCAATCCCGACCTGAACTTAGGCGGCTATGAAGGCAAATTAGCCAGTTATCAAGAAGGTTTAAAATATCTTCGCCCCGATACTCATCCAGAAGGTTGGGGAAGATTACATATAGCTGTTGGTAATACTTATTACGAGCAAGGCAAAAAAGAAACTGCACATCGGGATTATTGGCATCATGCCATGTCTGAATACCAATTGGCACTATCCACCCTAACACCAGAAGATTTTCCCGAATTCCATTTAGAAATTTTGCAACTTCTTGCCAAAGTCCTTGTCTGCTTAGGAGAAACAACAGCCGCACAAGAACTACAAAAATGGGGAATTGAACTATTACAACAATTACTCACTCAGCCCACCCGTTCTGATGAAAATAAAAAACAACTGTTACTAAAATTCATAGGTTTAGGACAACTAGCAGTTGATTTGGCTGTAAATACAGGAGACCTAGTAGAAGCTTGGGAAATCGCTGAACAGGGTAAAAATAATTGTTTACAGTGGTTAATACCTGATTTAAATTATCAACTTCAGTCGGGGAATTATCACGGTATTCAAAAATTACTGAATCCCTCCACAGCTATAATTTATTGGCATATTAGTCCAGCCGCTTTGCACACATTCATTATCAAAGATCAAGCCCCATCTCCCATTTTACTTTTTACACCTATCCAAGATATAGAAGCAATTCCAGAGGGAGTAAGACGCTTAATTGAGTTTGAACAATGGTTAGCAGATTGGCAAGAGTCAGCAACACTATCCAAACTATTAGAGTTGCAAAATATCTTGAATATTTCCACAATTATTCAAGAATTGGAAGGGGTAGAGACAATCATTTTAATTCCCCACCGTGACCTATACAAGTTACCTTTGCACAGTTTATTTAATCTGTCTTTTGTTTCGGTAGTCTCTGCAAAGGTGGCAAATTATAATATTAGCTATCTACCCAGTGTAGCTATGGGAGTTTATTTACAATCTCAATCATCTTCTAATGGTCATCAATCTCATGATCATCAGGACTATCCTCTACTCAAATCTGATAGCGAAGCACGACCTAGTAATCAATTAGCATCAGAAATCATTAGCGAAACCTTTGCTATTTCTCAGGATTTTCTGAGTTATTAAGATATGATTGTGAACAGTTGACTGTTAAGAGACTTCCAAAAAATAAAGTTCTCAATTAATGATAATGATCATCATTGGTAATGTCTTTTAATTATCCCTCTTATCTGTTTAAACTTTTAAGAGGGCTGGACTATTCCTTTACACCTCTATATCTTTATTCATCAGAAATCATACTTAATATCCATTCTATCCATCGTCTAACTGTGCTAGAACGTCTATCAGCAGTTTCATTATTTAACTTTGAATTACAGGATAAAATTATTTTAATAATTTCATTTTTATCCGGTATTTCACCATTTGAAAG
>NZ_JADEWA010000016.1:0-28345 GCF_015207865.1 Dolichospermum sp. LEGE 00246 | reverse complement strand
AAATAACCCATTTAACCTCGTTTTACAGATTCATCAAAAATTTGCATTTGCTCTGGAGTCAAATCATTTAACATTCCTGAAACTAAATGTAAAGATAAAATACTTTTAATCCGTTTCGTTAATTCCCCCTGAGAGATATTATTAACATCAGGGACAGCAATAGGATCAAAATTACGATTAGTCACTTCAATCATTTTCTCTCTATCTAAGTTTTCTTGATAAAGAGGATTATTGTCAATTAAAGTTCTGACAATTTCGGGTAATTTTTGATAATTAGATTGATGATTAATAATTTGAGTCATAGTTAAACCTCCTCAAAATAAGTAATTGGACAAAAATATTTACAGTCATTGCGAGCGAAGAGAAGCAATCACAACCCTTGGAATTGCTTCATTTCACTTCGTTCCATATGGCTAACGCCACGCTGCGCTAACGCAATGACATTGTGTAATTAATTCTGTCTCACTACTTAATATCGTTGTTCGACAACTTGAAACCTATTATAGCAGCTACAATATCCCTGGAAAAGTAGTAATCAACAAAAAAAAACAGCCGCCCCCTTGCGGAAGCGGCCATTTATTTAAAGGTAGGAAAAGATTTTAGTAGTCGTAATCTCCGCCACCCATACCACCAGCACCAGCAGGAGCGCCGTCTTTAGGTTCAGGTTTGTCAACAATGATACATTCGGTTGTCAACACCATACCAGCGATAGAAGCAGCGTTTTGCAAAGCAGAACGAGTTACCTTAGCGGGGTCAACAATACCAGCTTCCAACATATCAACGAATTCGTTGGTAGAAGCATTGAAACCAATGTTGAAATCCTTCTCTTTCACTCTTTCCGCAATTACAGCGCCGTTTTGACCAGCGTTTTCGGCAATTCTCTTCAGAGGAGCAGGTAAAGCCCGAACAACGATTAAAGCACCAGTCAACTCTTCATCCTTGAGGTTGATGTGCGCCCAAGCTTCCAATACAGGAGCTAGGTGAGCTAAGGTTGTACCACCACCGGGAACAATACCTTCTTCTACAGCAGCCTTGGTAGCGTTAATAGCATCTTCCAAGCGCAGCTTCTTGTCCTTCATTTCGGTTTCGGTAGCTGCACCAACTTTAACAACAGCTACACCACCGGACAATTTAGCCAAACGCTCTTGCAGTTTTTCTTTGTCGTAAGAAGATTCGGTTTCTTCCATCTGACGACGGATTTGTTCGCAACGAGCCTTCACAGCAGCTTCATTACCTTCGGCAACAATTGTGGTGCTGTCTTTGGTAATGGTGATGCGACGAGCTTTACCTAAGCTTTCTAGTTTGGTTGTATCTAGTTTCAACCCAGCGTCTTCGGTGATCAGTTGACCACCAGTTAAGACGGAAATATCTTCTAGCATAGCCTTACGGCGATCGCCAAAACCAGGAGCTTTCACAGCAGCCACGTTAAGGACACCGCGTAAACGGTTAACTACCAAAGTTGCCAAAGCTTCTTTTTCAATGTCTTCAGCAATAATTACCAAAGGACGACCGGAACGAGCTACTTGTTCGAGGACAGGAACTAAATCTTGTACCAAAGCAATTTTCTTGTCAGTTAACAAGATATAAGGCTCATCGAAAACGGTTTCCATCCGTTCTGCATCGGTAGCGAAGTAAGGGGAAATATAACCCTTGTCAAAGCGCATACCTTCGGTGATTTCCAATTCGGTGGTCATAGACTTCCCTTCTTCTAGGGAAATTACGCCTTCTTTACCCACCTTGTCCATAGCTTGAGCAATCATGCTACCGACTTCTTCGTCGTTACCAGCAGAAATTGCCGCAACTTGGGCGATCGCCTTAGAATCTTCTACAGGGCGAGCGTGTTCAGCAATTTTTTCGACTAAAAACGCAGATGCTTTATCAATACCGCGTTTCAATAAAATTGCATTAGCACCAGCCGCAACGTTCCGCAAGCCTTCTTTAACAATAGCGTGAGCCAAAACGGTAGCTGTGGTTGTACCATCACCAGCAGCGTCATTGGTTTTGGAAGCAGCTTGACGAATTAGAGCTACACCAGTATTTTCGATGTGGTCTTCTAATTCAATTTCTTTAGCGATGGTGACACCATCATTCACGATTTGTGGAGCGCCGAATTTCTTCTCTAGAACCACGTTACGACCCTTTGGACCAAGGGTAACAGCTACAGCTTCAGCGAGAATATCAATACCACGCTCTAGAGCGCGACGGGCGTTTTCGTTGTAAATAATGCGCTTTGCCATAATAAGTCTAAATCCCGGTAGTAAATTAATTAAATTTTGCGAAGAATTGGTGAATGGTGAGCAGGTAATTAGGAAAACTCCTTACCCATCACCCAGTCCCAATTAGTTAACAATCGCTAAAATGTCTTTTTCAGAAAGGAGTACATATTCATCTGTACCCAGCTTGATATCAGTGCCAGCGTACTTGGAGTACAACACTTTATCGCCAACATTAATATCCATTGTTTGACGAGTACCGTCGTCATTGCGCTTGCCAGGACCAACAGCGGCGATTTCGCCTACTTGGGGTTTTTCCTGGGCATTATCGGGCAAATACAAACCGCCTGCGGTTTTTTCTTGGGGGGCGCTCACTTTGATGAAAACGCGATCGCCCAGGGGCTTAACGGTGGAAACGCTTAGAGATACAGCTGCCATACAAAATTTCTTGCTAAATTAGCACTCTCGACTCATGAGTGCTAATTTAGCTTTATCTATGCCCCAATAGCAATCATGGCTTGTGTACGGGTTTCCGAACTAAGATTAGGGTGGCGATACTTAAGTGCAAATATCCAATTATTTTAGTTGTCAGGGTTTGTTGCGTAAGTAATGAATATTTTGATATGGACAACTTTATTTGCAAACTTGGGAAATTGTTATAGAACTGTAATCAGGGATCTACTCAATGAGTAACATCACAATGATCCACAAACAGTCATCTCATCCCTAAAACTACTAGGGAACAGGGAACAGGGAACAGGGAACAGGGAACATTACCAATTACCCATTACCCATTACCTAAAACAGATAAATGCTCAATTCTGTTATAAATCGGCTAGTCTAGAACTTGGTAATGTTGTTAACAAGGACTGGGAGAGCGATCAACCCATCAGTTAACACATAGTTATTCCATAGGCATCTTCACAGCCCAAGTCAAAAACTTGCGTGTTTGTTGTTCTAGAACGATAATAGTAGTTTACCTAGATGGGGTCTGGTATCGCCAATTAAATCCAGAAGTCATTAGAGTAGGTCATCCAAGACCAGTAGATTGGCAACGAGTATGGTGAAGAAATCTATATTTTTAACCCATACTTGTCCAAAAGATTCCCCGGTTGATTTTGAACCTCTAAATAGAGGCTTCACATCCGAAGGATAAGTAAAGCAGCAGTATACCAATGAAAGCGCGGGCGAGTTTTGAGCTAGGGTCATCTTGAAAAATACTGACTTGTGATTATTCACAATGACAATAATTTTATCAGGGTTTTCAGCCTGCAACTTTCAAATGGATCTATAATAGCGCATTATAAAGACTACTGCTATACGTATCCTTACTAGACTTTTTCCATTCACTTGCAAGTCTGTTGAAAGTAACTAACACTTTTAAGACTTCGGGGAGTTAAAGTAAGTTAAGTGGGAAAAAAGACAACATCCGAAGTCATCCAACATACGGGATAACTATATCAATACCTTAATGGATCGAAGCGCAAGAAGTGCCACTGTTATGAAAGAACCCAGCATGAAAGACCACAAACGACTTCTACTTATTGATGATGACCCTAACCTCATCTTGCTGGTGAAGGATTACTTAGAGTTTCGGGGCTATGAAGTCATCACGGCTGCAAATGGCAGAGAAGCTCTGGATCTTCTAGAAACCGAAGTTCCAGATATGATCATCTGTGACGTGATGATGCCGGAAATGGACGGATACACTTTTGTCGAGGAAGTCCGCAAGACTGAACGAACTAGTTGGATTCCCGTTCTTTTCCTCTCAGCTAAAGGTCAAAGTGCAGACCGAGTTAAGGGGTTAAATAAAGGTGCTGACGTATATATGATCAAGCCCTTTGAACCTGAAGAACTCGTAGCACAAGTAGAATCCTCACTCAAGCAAACTGTGCGTTGGAAAGAACATCAAACCAAGGGCGGGGACAGCGGCTCTCGCATCCAAGTTCCTTTCGATGTCCAGTTAACCCCAACGGAACTAAAAGTAGTCCAGTTTGTCGCTAGGGGTTTAGCAAACCGCGAAATCGCTGAAGAATTAAATGTCAGTCAGCGAACTGTTGAAAGCCATGTGTCCAATATGTTGGGCAAAACCAATCTCCACAACCGTACTGAATTAGCACGTTGGGCGATTGAAAATCAAATGGCTTAAACAATTTTAGATTTTGGATTTTAGATTTTGGATGATTTATCTAAGGTCTAAAGTCCAAAATTTCTGATTGTGGATTGGGGAAAATTACGCTGGCTGCGGAAAATCTACATCTTCATAAAGTTGTCTCATTGTTTCCGCAAAGCTAATGCTGTGTAATTGAAATGAAGTTTCTTCTCCTACATAAGACTGTAATACCCAAAATCCATCTTGATTGCGGCGGAAACATTCAACTCTCGGTTTTTTTGTATTAATTAAAATATATTCTTGTAAAGTTTCTATAGTTTGATAATCAGCGAATTTGTCACCTCGATCAAATCTTTCGGTAGAATCAGATAAAACTTCGATTATTAAACAAGGAAATCTTTTATATCCTAGTGTTTCTTGATCACGGTTATCGCAAGTTACCATAATATCAGGATAAAAAAATCTATTTAAAGATTCAATTCTGGCTTTCATATCAGAAATATATACTCGACAACCAGAACCACGCACATGATTACGCAGTAGTGCAAACAAGTTTCCAGCAATGGTAATATGAGCGTCTAATGCGCCAGCCATTGCGTAAATATATCCATCAATATATTCATGCTTGACGGGGCTGTTTTCTTCTAATTCTAAATATTCTTCTGGAGTGATGTAGATTTGGGGAGAAGCAACCATATTTAAAACCTCACAAATTAAGATGTAGGCTTAACACTTGCTATAGCGGTTATTGGTTGGATGAAATACAATCGAGGGCGCAGTCCCTGCGCCCCTACAGGGTTTTCGATTTACTGACTGTATCTCATTCGAGTGCATACCGCCATATTGATACTAAGTTAGGCATCTACAATAAATTATAGAACTAAAAAATTAGTTTAATCAAATCAAGTTGCAAAATTAAATTGAAAGTGGTTTTACCAAAAAACTAATAGTTCTCGTTGCTGCCATAAAATTAGCATTCCACTGAACAAAACAAAGGAGATAACCAGTCGCCGGAATTGTTTTTCACTGATTTTTTGCAAAACTAAATGTCCCAACCAGTTTCCAGGTATAGCAGCCAAACCAAGGACAATTCCATAACCAATATATGGCAATTTGAAAGCACCCAAAAAACTATAGACAAAAATCTTGACAATATGAACAATCACTCGATTTGTTGCCTGAGTTGCTAGTAATTCTTCTTTTTGTAAGCCATAGTTAATATAAAGTGGAGCTAATACAGGACCCATACTCCCTATTAATCCAGAGAAAAAAGCATAGGCGAAACCTGCTGGTAAAAAGTACCAAGCTTTGACTGAAAAAGATTTTTCTTCATTTTTAAAAAAGTAACTAGTAGCTGAAAAAATCAGAAATATAGCAACTAAAATACTTAACCAATCTAATTTAAGTTTTGTTAGTGTAAAAGCTCCCAAAATTCCGCCAAAAATTGCTCCTGGTAACTCCCATTTAACAACATCCCAATTAATTTTTTGCCAATACACAAATACTCTTTCACTGTTTCCAAATAGCCCACTAATAGTAATTACGGGAGCAATAGCTACAGCCCCTAGAAATATACTTACAATGGGCATAAGGATTAATGCACTTCCACCACCTGCTAGTAAACTGACAAACCATCCTACAATTCCAGCTAATGCTAACCAAAATATTGTCATAAATATTGAATAATATGTTAAACCGAATAAATCAGGCGCTTGATTTTTACTCTACCCTATAAATGATTGATAACTCTCAGACAATACAGGGTTGGCATGGTCAACTTAACTTAGTTTATGCTCATCGCCGAGATTCCACTCAGTTAATTTATAACCACCATCAAGCCCCATTAAAGGTACAACGCCCCTTTTACCCGGAAGGACAAGAAATTTGTCATAGTGTGATTTTACACACTGCTGGGGGCATTGTGGGGGGCGATCGCCTATCCTCTCATATTCACCTCCAACCCTATACAAATGTCTTGATTACTACAGCCGCTGCTGCTAAAATATATCGTAGTAATGGCTTACAAGCAAGACAAACCGTAAATATCCAAGTTGATGCTCATGCTTGTTTAGAATATTTGCCCCAAGAAACAATTTTATTTAATGGAGCAATTTACCGCCAAGATTTGCGGGTAGAATTAGCTCCAGGTGCGAGTTATTTAGGCTGGGAAATTACGAGATTTGGTAGAAGTGCTAGGGGCGAAAAGTTTTTAGAGGGAGAGATGCGATCGCACACGGAAATCTGGCAAAATGATATTCCCTTATGGATTGATAGACAAATCGTTCCCGGTAACGAAAAAGTATTTCACAGTCCTCATGGTTTAAGAGAACATCCCGTTGTTGGTAGTTTTATTTGTGTTGGTTTTCCTCTATCTCCAGAAATCATCAACCAAGCACGTTCTTTAATTATTCAAAACTCTGATGCTGGGGTAACTCGCTTACAACATGGATTTTTGTGCCGATATCGTGGTAATTCTACATCTGAAGTCAGGAGTTGGTTTACAAATATTTGGCAAATGTTACGAGTATCTTGTCTAAATCGTGGTAATTGTATTCCTAGAGTCTGGCAAATTTAAACGAACCACAGAGACGCAGAGAACGCAGAGGAGAGAACAATGCAGCTTACACCCCAAGAAAAAGATAAATTATTAATTTTTACTGCTGCTTTAGTAGCGGAGAGAAGGAAAAATAGAGGTTTAAAATTGAATTATCCTGAAGCAGTCGCTTTTATTTC
Source organism: Dolichospermum sp. LEGE 00246 (assembly GCF_015207865.1). Classification (NCBI taxonomy): domain Bacteria; kingdom Bacillati; phylum Cyanobacteriota; class Cyanophyceae; order Nostocales; family Aphanizomenonaceae; genus Dolichospermum; species Dolichospermum sp. LEGE 00246. Next base: position 21,286 of record NZ_JADEWA010000016.1, on the reverse strand, counting down.
TGCGGCGATTTTGGAAGGTGCAAGAGATGGTCAAACTGTGGCAGATTTAATGAGTTATGGCACAACATTATTAACTCGTGATGATGTCATGGAAGGTGTACCAGAAATGATTCATGATGTTCAAGTAGAAGCCACCTTTCCTGATGGGACAAAGTTAGTAACTGTACATAATCCAATTCGGTAGAAATGATTAAGATAGGAGAAAGTGCAAATCAAGGAAAAACAACATGAGATTAACATCAGTTAATATTCAAGGTTATCGGCCTTTCAGAAATTTTGAAGCCCAGTTACAACCACTAGAAATTATTGTTGGTGCTAATGGTGCGGGGAAATCAAGTTTGTTTGAATTTCTCAAATTTTTGCGAGATAGTCTTTATCAAGATATCCCTCCAGAAATTATTTCTGGTTCTATTGGTCAGCAGATTTTTCATATTCCAGGACTAGCTAAGTTCCAATGGGACATTGAAATTGATACAGGTCTTCCAACTGGTATTAGATATCTGGGAGAACTTATGGGTCCGGTTGGTCGAACTCAAGTTTCCTACGAAAGAGTAGAATCATCTCAACCTTTTAGTGATAGATACAGTAGTCCATACATATATATGGATATTCAAGGTAATAAAGGTGTAATTAGAGAACCTGGAGAAACAGGATTTACAACATTAACATCAGATAAATTAACACAGGATATTGCTTTAAAGCGTTCTAATCAACTGACGCTAAATGCAATGACAAATCCATCACTGGAAGCATTATATAACTTACGTGAATATATTCGTGATTGGAGATTTTATAGTTCCTTCAATATAGCAAGTCAGAAAATTCGTCAATCAGTTCCCATTGAACAAGAACCGATTTTACATGAAAATGCAGGTAATTTAAGTTCAGTTCTTTTTTCCTTAATGACTGAACATCGTCCAGCATTTGATGAATTACAACAACATTTACGTTCTGTAATTCCTGGCTTTAAAGGTTTAACAGTAAAAGCACGTGGTGGACCAGGAGAAGTGATCGCTTTTTGGCGAGAATCAGGTGTTGATGATGAGTTAAGTCTTGCTGATTTATCAGATGGAATTTTGCGTTTGATTTGCTGGATTTGTTTATGTGTACACCCAAATCCACCATCTTTAATTTGTATTGATGAACCGGACCAAGGTGTTCATCCTCGGACATTACCTGTTTTGGCTGCTTTATTTGAAAAAGCCTCTGAACGCACTCAAATTTTATTAGCAACGCATTCGTCTTATTTTCTCACACAATTTGATATTTCGCAAATTGCTGTACTCAGAAAAGAAAAAGGGGAAGCAAAATTTATTAAACCTGGTAATTCTCAAGTTCTCAAAGATATCCTTGATGATTTTGGTGCAGATGAATTACAACAATTACACCGTAGCAATGAATTAGAGAGACTTCCATGAAAGTTGAAATTTATGTAGAGGGGACATCTGATAAATATGCAATGGAGGCACTATTAGCACCTTTAATTGACCAGAAATTACAGCAAGGTATTAGTATCAAATTTTTTGCAGTTAAGGGAAATGATAATGATAAAGGAGGAGATGCTAAGAAAGATTTATTAACAAAGACACCAACTAAAGCAGTCAATATTATCTGCAATCAGCCAGATTCAATTGTGGTAATTATGCCAGACCTATATCCCAAAAATAAAGGCTTTGAACATGAAACAATTGAAGAACTAGAAAATGGGATTTCAAATACGTTCAATCAGGTATTAGAGTCTAAAGGAATTAATGATAATCGCTTAAAAGAGCGTTTTCGAGGTTTTTGCTTTAAACATGATTTAGAATCCTTAATTTTGGCTGCTGAATCCCAATTAATGAGCATACTTGGTGTTAATTCTCTTGCTGTAAAATGGATAACACCAGTTGAGGAACAAAATCATAATATTCCACCGAAAGATATTGTAGAAAAAATATTTCGAGAATGTGGTAATAAATATAAAGGTTCTGTAGATGCACGAAGAATATTAGAAAGTGCAAGATATCAAGATATAGCCGAACTATGCCCTCAAGCATTCAAACCATTTGTACAATTCTTAGAAAATTTGTCAATATAAATTAAAAGAGGAAAAACTCAATTATGATACCAGGCGAAATCATTACCCCATCTGGAGAAATAGAACTAAATCTAGGTCGTCCCACGACTAAAATAATAGTAGCAAATACAGGAGACAGACCAATTCAAATAGGATCACATTTTCACTTTTATGAAGTCAATACCGCTTTAAACTTCGACAGAGAAAAAACACGAGGAATGAGATTAGATATTCCCGCCGGCACAGCCGTCAGATTTGAACCAGGAGACGAAAAAGAAATAACATTAATTCCCCTCGTTGGTAGTCGTCAAATCTACGGATTCAACAATAAAATTGACGGAAACCTCTAAAACTCTCTCTGCGCCTCTGCGCCTCTGCGTGATAAAAAAAAGGATAAACTATGACATACAAAATGAACCGCCAAGCCTACGCCGAAACCTACGGACCAACAGTAGGCGATAAAATTAGATTAGCAGATACCGAACTATTTATAGAAGTAGAAAGAGACTTCACAACCTACGGTGATGAAGTGAAATTTGGGGGTGGAAAAGTCATCAGAGATGGCATGGGACAATCTCCTATTTCTAATCAGGATGGGGCTGTAGATTTAGTGATTACAAATGCTTTAATCCTCGATTGGTGGGGAATTGTCAAAGCAGATATTGGCATTAAAGAGGGGAAAATTTACAAAATTGGTAAAGCCGGCAATCCCTATATTCAAGACAATATAGATATTATCATTGGACCGGGAACAGAAGCTTTAGCCGGTGAGGGAATGATTCTGACGGCGGGGGGAATTGATACCCACATCCATTTTATCTGTCCTCAACAAATTGAAGTCGCTATTGCTTCCGGTATTACTACCATGATTGGTGGTGGTACAGGACCAGCTACGGGAACAAATGCCACGACTTGTACCCCTGGACCTTGGAATATGTATCGAATGTTGCAAGCTGCTGACGCATTCCCTGTTAACTTAGGATTTTTAGGAAAAGGTAATACCAGTCAACCTCAAGGGTTAATAGAACAAATTGAAGCCGGGGCGATGGGATTGAAACTCCATGAAGATTGGGGAACAAATCCAGCCACAATTGATACTTGTTTAACCGTTGCTGATGAATATGATGTGCAAGTAGCAATTCATACTGATACTCTAAACGAAGCCGGCTTTGTGGAAGATACAATTGCCGCTTTTAAGCATCGTGCTATTCACACCTACCATACAGAAGGGGCTGGAGGAGGACACGCACCAGATATTATTAAGGTTTGTGGACAAAGTAACGTTTTGCCATCTTCTACTAATCCTACCCGTCCTTACACTGTCAATACTCTAGATGAACATTTAGATATGTTGATGGTATGTCATCACCTAGATGCAGCTATTCCTGAAGATGTATCTTTTGCTGAATCCCGTATCCGTCGAGAAACGATCGCTGCGGAAGACATTCTTCACGATTTAGGCGCGTTTAGTATGATTGCTTCCGACTCCCAAGCAATGGGGCGTGTCGGTGAGGTAATCATTCGGACTTGGCAAACGGCACATAAAATGAAGGTGCAAAGGGGAAGCCTTGCTGGTGATAGTCATGCCGATAATTTACGAGCTAAACGTTATGTTGCTAAATATACAATTAATCCGGCAATAACTCATGGTATCTCTGAATATGTGGGGTCGGTAGAAGCGGGAAAATTAGCCGATTTGTGTTTGTGGAAACCTGCTTTTTTTGGTGTCAAACCGGAAATTGTGATTAAAGGTGGCATGATTGCTTGGTCACAGATGGGTGACGCTAATGCTAGTATTCCCACACCCCAACCTGTATATATGCGACCGATGTTTGGCAGTTTTGCGGGTGCTAGAAATGCGACATCATTAACTTTTGTGTCTCAAGCTGCTTTGTCCAGAGAAATTCCTCAACAATTAAAATTAGGGAAGTTAGCGATCGCAGTTTCAGGAACTCGTCAAATCACTAAGCGAGATATGAAATTAAATGATGCTTTACCCGAAATTGAAGTAGATCCAGAAACCTACGAAGTTCGCGCAGATGGTGAATTATTAACTTGTGAACCAGCAACCATTTTACCAATGGCACAAAGATACTTTCTGTTTTAGAAACCCTCCAGATTGAGAATTATTTTATTTCCCAAATTTTGAGTTCCTAATCAACATTTAAGATATCACCGCTGATAATCTAAGTAGGTGAATACAATAAAAATTGGTGTCAACTTAAGCTACAGATAGATAGGTTATTTGTTTGGCTGAGATCCCCGCCCAGAAACGCCATGCTATCATTCCCAGGCGGGTTTTACAGGAATATTCGGTAAGCATAAAGCTCAGTGGCTAAAGCCGCTGAGAGTGTCCTTATTTGAGAATAGGGCGATCGCCTTATCAGTGGCTTGTTTAAGATTCCGAAAACAGACAATATTTCCCTGAGAGTGTCAATAGGTATTTTGGGTTGAGAAAGTCATCAGGTCTGCAACTTAATCAATTGTCCGAGATTTCCACGGTAATGGATCAACAGATTGTCCGTTCACATACAAACCCCAGTGTAAGTGCGGTCCAGTAGATGCACCAGTTGAACCGACTGCACCAATTTTTTGCCCTGCTTGCACAAAATCACCTTCCTTGACATCTATACGACTTAGGTGCATGAAAATGCTGATAACTCCCTGACCGTGATCAATGCCTACTACATTACCATGAACCCGGAATCCTTGGGATACTTTACCCACTAAAGCAACTCGTCCAGCCGCTGGGGTAATTACGGTTGAACCCACTGCACCTGCGTAGTCTTGTCCACGATGGTAGTAGTCTTTGGCAAATTCACCATTGTAGTAACGACGGACTCCATATTTAGTGGATGTTCTCCCAGCATTGGGGGTAAGAAAAGCACCATTCCAATATTTTTCTGGTGTCTGTAGGGCTTTTAATTCTTTTACGCGCTTGAGTTCGTACTCGGTAGCATTAACTCCAGCTTTTCCAGGTGGTAGGGTAATCCGTTGAACGGGAAATTGGCGATCGCGCACCTTTACTGATAAATTTTGTTCTTGTCCATTTTCGGAAACTTTAATGGTTCTCACTCCAGCCTTTTCTAAGGGAGTTGTAGGCACAAAAGAACGATATTTACGAGGTGCAATTTCAAAGGCTGGATATATTTTTTCCCCCACTGTTACAGTAGGATTGCTGGTTTTCTCTGGGGTATTTGCCTCAATGACAACGGAAATTGTATCTCCCAATTGAGGATTTTTAGGTAATACTTGTACTTCTAAAGCCTTTGCTGATGAGATTAAAGCAATGGGAAAAGCAGCAATTATGCCTATAAACATTTTGGCAGGGTTGATAATACTAAAACCTGACAATTTATTCTCTGGATTAATAGGGTTACGGATGATAGTCATAGGCTGATCAACAAATTTTTTGCGGCTGTTAATTAACAGACTAATTTATTTTAGTTAATGTTTCCCCTCAAGGTTAATAAATAAGTAAGTAGGTTGGCGTTGAAAATTGTCGTTATGGCAAGGCACTCATGCAAGAGGCAAGAGTGAAGAGGGTTTGGGCGATTTTACGTTTCTTTACACAGTTTGGTTTTATTGTGTTCACCTACTTAGTCTGGCAAAATAAATTGTATATTTGGAGAGGAAATAGGTAACAGATCAGAAATATAGAGATTTTTGTGTCCTCAGTGAGTTATAATTACGGTATAAACTGGAAATTAAATTATGAATTATTAACAATACTATTGCCAAAGCCCTGAAACCCTATTGATATAGTCACGATTTTCTTGGGTTTCAGACATATTTTGGAAAATTGGCAATAGTATTGATTAAGCTCCCATACCTGAATATTTTTTCAGTCCTCTGCGCCATAAAAAACGATTGGCACCAAAAAATATAAGAAACCAACCTGAGATTGATAGAAATCCTCTGGTTAAATCTACAGGTAGTCCTACTAAAATACTAGCTGGAAAATTAATCATATAAGGAAAAGGTGTGAACATAACTATGTTTCTAATGTTTTCTGGAAAAACATCTAAAGGTGCTATCAAACCTGATAAAAATACAAAAAACAACAACCATAAATTTTCCAAAGCTGCGGCTCTTTCTGTCCAAAATGCAAACATAGCAAAGGTATATTGAATGATAAATCTTAAAGCAAAAACCATAATTACTGCTAAGATAAATAGAAATAAGTTAGTTATACTTGGCAACCAAAAGGCTTGAGGATAGAGAACAAAAAAGAGTGCTGCTAAAAGCAATACAAAAGGCATTCTAGCGACTCTTTCAGCCAGATGGTTGGCAACATGGTGCCAAACTGGATCTAAAGGCTGTAATAATTTTGGCGAAAGTTTACCTTCTAATACTTCTTTTTCAAAATCATAAATTACCCAGACAACGGTGATTTGCCTAGCCAGAAAAACTGCGAAAAAATATCGAGCGAAGTCTACAGATTTAAAAGCAAATTTACCACTATCAGCAGCTTGCATCCAAATACCCATCATGATAATTGGTAAAGAACCAGCTAAAACCCAGAAGATTAATTCGGATCTATATTCCAGCAGATTAGCATAATATACTGATAGCAAAGTTAAGGATTTTTTAACAATTTTGTTCATAGTTATTAATGGTTAAATCCTCTTTGAAAAACCCTACCAATTACCTCTTCTATTGGTGGTTCTGTAACTGTTAAATCTATTACTTCTAAATCGGCTAAAATCTGAGAAACAGTGCGAGTCATGGTTTCTTGTTGGACAATAAATCTCACGGCTCTTCCTTCTAGCATTTGCACATCACCATAGGACATAAGTTTTTCTAGTGGTAATTCTTGAGCTAATTCGACATAAATTTCTCGATAAGGAGCAAAATTTTCTAATAATCCATCTAATCTACCATCGTACATGAGTTTTCCTTGATGAATTAATAACACCCGTTCACACAAAGCTGTAATATCAGCCATGTAATGACTTGTTAATAATATTGTGGCTTGATATAGCTGATTATATTCTTTTAAAAAGTTACGCACTCCTACTTGAGCATTAACATCTAATCCTAAAGTTGGTTCATCTAGAAATAAAACTTGGGGACGGTGTAAAAGTGCTGCTAACAGTTCAGCTTTCATCCTTTCACCTAATGATAATTTGCGGACGGGTTGGGTTAATTTACCTTCTAAAGCCAGCATTTCTGTTAGTTCTCCAACTCGACGTTGAAATTCTTTATCAGAAATATTATAAACTGCGGCGTTAATTCTGAGAGAATCTAATGCTGGTAAATCCCAAATTAATTGCTGTTTTTGTCCCATCACTAAGGTGATTTTTTGCAAAAATGCTTCTTGACGATTAAAGGGAATAAATCCACCGACTTTAACCGTACCTTTAGAAGGATGAATTAATCCTGTTAGCATTTTTAGGGTGGTAGTTTTGCCGGCACCATTAGGACCTAAAAATCCCACTATTTCTCCGGTTTCAATGGTGAAAGTGATATCTTGAACGGCAGGAATTGAGCGATAGGTGCGACGGAAAAAATGGTTAATTGTTCCCTTAATACCTGGTTGTTTTGTGGATACAGGATAGAATTTATTGAGTTTTTCTGCTATAATCATTGACATGAAAAATTTATTTCCTTCTGCCTGATAACGTTGAGTTTCTTCCCTCTAAATAATAATCACACAAATTGCCAGAAAAAGTCTGTCTTGAGGAGGAGGATCATTTTTTTCTAAATTTTCTAATTCCTGATTATTTTCTAGTTAATCTATTCTTACTTCTCTTTAATTCTTCGTCCTGACTCCTGGACTCTTGACTCTTAATAGGGAACATACTGACCTATGACAGCCTACTATCAGTCTGTCATTTTTCGTTGTTTGCTAATATCATAACTTGCGATAAGTATAACATATCCCCACAACTAGTACATCATGGCGTAAATAAAGCAACCATTTTTAAGCCTTGTCATCAATAGACATCTCCAGAAATTAAAGATACTTGGACTGAAAACCCTGTAGAGACGTTATATTGAACGTCTCTACAATCTTTTTTTGGAGATGTCTAATCAAATTTTCAGAGCTTTTAATGGTCATCTTATTTACGCCGCAGTGTACTTACTCAAAACGGCTTAATTGTTTGATTCTAAACGTAGGGGTAAAGCATGAGCTAAACCCCTACACATCTGGGTTCTTTGTCATTTGGCAAAAGTTTAAATCTCACCCGTGTTTAGTATAGTTAATAACCTGACAAATATTTGCCATAGCTACTACCAACTATGGGGAATTCAAGACTTTTAACTCTGTTCCCTGCTATCACACAGGGTTTTGATTATGACATCGCTTGAATGATGTAATCAAAGTAAGGTGCAGTTTCCCCAGCGTCTTCTGCATTTAATAAATCCAAGGACGCTTGTTTGAGAGAGGTAATAGCTTCTACCATTCCAGGTACAGGAACGCCTAGAGAGTTGTACATTTCCCGCACACCAACCAAACCAATTTTTTCAATAGGTTCTTTGTCACCAGCAAGTACACCGTAAGTAATTAGGCGTAAGTACCAGCCAAAGTCCCGAATACACAAAGCCCGTTGTTTTTCACCGTAAGCATTACCACCGGGGGCGATAAAGTCAGGGCGTTTTTGCCAAAGTTTTTTGGTGGCTTCTTGAACGATCTTTTTCTCGTTTTCGGAAAGGGTGGCGGCGATTCTTGTGCGCTGCACACCTGTTTCCAAAAATGCTTTGATGTTTTTGAGTTCGCCACTGCTGGGGTAACGCAGTTCGTCGTCAGCTTGGAGAATAACTTGGCTAATTACAGTCATGATTATCTAAATGAACTGAAATATTTATATCTGCTAGTTTACCGACTTTGAGGGACATTCGTGAAGTGTATGGGAAGATAGAGATAAATGAATTTACATTCGACATTGGGGAACTTCCGCTTCCCAGTGAGAAAGTTCCCTGTTCTCTAGCAACTGACTAATGACTAATATAATGTGGCGACAAGATGAAATTATTGAACTGGAAATTACTGATTTAAGCGACACTGGGGATGGTGTGGGACGCTTTGAACAGAGGGTAGTTTTTGTTCCTGATACTGTTCCAGGCGATCGCCTACTTGTTAAACTATTCAATGTTAAGCCAAAATATGCCTATGGTCAGGTGCAGGAATTATTGCAAGCCTCGCCTCAACGGGTGCGTCCCAGTTGTATCGTCGCTGATAAATGTGGTGGTTGTCAGTGGCAACATATAAATTATGACTACCAATTAATCGCCAAACACAATCAAGTAACTCAAGCCTTAGAAAGAATTGGCGGTTTTGTGAATCCACAGATAGATCCAGTCCTGGTAACTGCTGCATCCTTTGGCTATCGCAACAAAGTCACCTATCCTATTGGTAGGTCAGCCACAGGTCATATCCAAGCTGGATATTATCACAAAGGTACTCATAAATTAATCAACTTGAATCAATGCCCCGTCCAAGACCAGCGATTAAATCCCCTATTAGCTGAAGTAAAATTGGATATTGAAAAGCAAGGTTGGTCAATTTATGACGAAACCCGGCATAAAGGCTTAATTCGCCATTTGGGTTTACGCATTGGTCGTCGCACAGGAGAAATGCTGCTAACTTTGGTGGTCAAAGATTGGAATTTACCAGGAATTGAAACCCAAGCACAGCAATGGTTACAGCGTTATCCTGAGTTAGTTGGTGTGTCACTTAACCGCAATAGCGATCGCACAAATGCTATATTTGGATCAGAAACCCGTTGTCTAGCTGGAACCCCCCACCTCCAAGAAAAATTCGCCGGACTAGATTTTCAAATCGGACCGGATACATTTTTCCAAGTGTACACAGAAACAGCCGAAGCACTCCTAGCAGTAATTCAGTCAGAACTGAACCTACAAGGAGATGAAATCCTCATTGATGCCTATTGTGGTATAGGAACATTAACTTTACCCCTAGCTAAACAAGCACGGCACGTCACAGGGTTAGAATTGCAATCAACAGCAGTACAACAAGCAACTATCAATGCCAAAGAAAATGGAATCAATAATGTCACATTCCAAGTAGGCGCAGTAGAAAAGATTCTCCAGAATCTGGAAATCATCCCAGATGTCGTCTTACTTGATCCGCCCCGCAAAGGATGTGAAGCTAACGTCATAAAAATATTAAGAAACCTGAAACCATCTCGAATTGTTTACGTCAGTTGTAAAGTAGCCACCCTCGCCCGTGACCTCAAATTACTTTGCGAAGATGGGCTATATAAACTCACAAGAGTGCAACCTGCCGACTTTTTTCCTCAAACTGCCCATGTAGAAGCAGCCGCTTTTCTCGTCCTATCGGAAAATGATCAGAATAGTTAATTCCTCCCAAAAATAAAAATCAGGAATTTGTAATTTAGTTGATACTCATAATGCTAAGATGGAATTACATAAAAATAGAAACTCATTTTGTTTTAAAGAAATCGAAGCTGTATAGAATCTGAAGGAAGAGATTAAATTGTGTTAAATACAAACTAGCAGTTAATCAGAGCGTCCTGCCCATTCTGTTTAAAAATAGCAATTCTTATTCATCTAATGAACGGATTGACTTTAGCAAATTGTAAACAAACAATATGAATTCTCATTTTCAGTTATCAGCCAAGAGCATTTTTATAAATTTAGTTTTACAGACTCAAATTTGAAGGCAGCATGACTACCTAATTTTTATCAGAATGCCTGAAAAAGCTTTCCTGATGTCTAGCTAAATAAAAGCTACGGGGTTTCTCTTGTGATTACCATTTCTCTTCGTCCAGTTGGGCGTTATTGGGGGACAATTAGTTTTGCCTCCACCCTCTATCTTTGTCCAATCCTAGATTTACTCTTGAACGATATTCCCGTAAAATTACAATCAGAACTACGACTAGGACTCCAAGAAGCCCTAGTCAACGCGGCTAAACATGGGAACAATCTTGATCCCGGTAAATTAGTCGTAGTTCAGTTCTCATTAATAAATAATCAGTATTGGTGGATTATCTCAGATCAGGGCAGCGGTTTCACACCCTCCCTCGAAGATCATAGTGATCCCGATGACTATTTACCACCGGACGAAGCAGAAAGTGGGCGGGGTATGTCCTTACTGCATCAGATTTTTGATCAAGTAAAATGGAATGGCAAAGGGACAGAACTTACCCTTTGCAAGCAAGTAGAAAGCCGTCGGTTACTATCTTTGCGAAGATAACAGGTGCTACGCCACGGGGACAGGTGAGAGTTATTTCTTTATTACCTCGCGCTGATGTCCGTGCGTGGGGCAAGGAGGGGCGGAAATTGACTTATCTAGCCAGCCCACAGCCTGTTCTAGCCTAGCCTGTGCTTCTTGGGGTTCATTTTTGACCAAAAATACCATTGCGGCGGCTGCCTGTTCACTAGCGCGGACATTGCGATTAGACTTGAGCCGATGCCAATCATCAGGAGAAATACTCAGCCGTTCCATAAGTGCCTGTGCTAGTTCTAGAGTGCTAATTTCATTGAGTTGGCTAGTTTGCGACATAAGACCAAGTGCCGAGTTAAGAGTAAAAGTTATGATTTAATCATCATAGCTAATGAACAATCACCAATGACTAATTTAGAGGAAAATCCCCAGCCAGATTTTGCACAGGAATTGGTAGAAGTGGAAACTTCACTACGGTTATTAAAAGATAGATATGCTCAAGTGCAAACAGATCAACAACAAAAGGCACAATGGCAACAAGAATTAAAAAATTTAAAGGAAAATAGAAAGCAGACTCCAGAAATTAAAGCCGAGTTAAATCGCCTTCAAAAACAATTAGAAGGATTAGAAATCAACTTAGAAAGCCAGTTGTTTTCTTGGGTAAGTCTGAAAAGACCTTTTTGGCAAGCTATTCGTTTTGGCGGTTTAGGTGTTATTATAGGTTGGTTATTAAAATCTTGGGTTGGTTGATTTAAAAGATCCCCGACTTCTTTAAGATCCCCGACTTCTTTGAGAAGTCGGGGATCTGACTCTTTAAAAAATACAAATTGTAGAAAATGCTAAATTCTCGTATTGCAGAAATATTAAGAAGTGGTAAACCAGAACAAACTTTGGTAGTCCAAGGTTGGGTAAGAACAAAACGCGAATTAAAAGGATTTGCATTTTTGGAAGTTAATGATGGTTCATCTTTGGGTAATTTACAAATTGTCATTAATCAAGATTTACCAGACTATCAAGGAATATTAAAACAGATCAATACAGGTGGTTCTATTGAAGTATCAGGAGTCCTAGTAGCTTCCCAGGGTAAAGGACAAAGAATAGAATTAAAAGCAGATACAGTGAAAGTATACGGAGATGCTGATCCTGATACCTATCCTCTGCAAAAGAAACGCCATTCCTTTGAGTTTCTCCGCACCATAGCCCATTTACGTCCGCGAACTAACTCCTTCGGTGCAGTATTTCGAGTCAGAAATGCTTGCGCGACTGCTATTCACCAATTTTTTCAACAACGGGGTTTTTTATGGGTACATACTCCCATTATTACTGCGAGTGATTGTGAAGGTGCGGGTGAATTATTTAGTGTGACCAATTTCAATTTAAAGAATGTTCCTAAAACAGAAAATCAAGAAATTGATTATAGCCAAGACTTCTTTAGTAAACCTGCATATTTAACAGTCAGTGGCCAATTAGAAGCCGAAATTATGGCAATGGCTTTTACTAATGTCTATACTTTTGGTCCCACATTCCGGGCTGAAAATTCTAATACTTCTCGACACTTAGCCGAATTTTGGATGGTTGAACCAGAAATGGCTTTTTGTGATTTAGAAGGTGATATGGATTTGGCTGAAGAGTTTCTCAAACACATTTTTAAATATGTGATGGAAACCTGTCCCGAAGACATGGAATTTTTTAATGAACGGATTGATAATACTGTCTTAGAAACTGCCAATAATATTATTAACAATCAGTTTGAACGATTGACTTATACAGAAGCAGTCAAACTTTTAGAAAAAGCTGATGTTAAGTTTGATTACCCTGTGAGTTGGGGTGCGGATTTACAATCAGAACATGAACGCTATTTAGCTGAACAATTGTTCAAAAAGCCTGTTATTGTTACAGATTATCCTGCCCAAATTAAAGCTTTTTATATGCGGTTGAGTGACGATGAAAAAACCGTCCGCGCTATGGATATTCTCGCACCGAAAATAGGCGAAATTATTGGTGGTTCACAACGGGAAGAAAGACTTGATGTTTTAGAAAAACGGGTATTAGCCCAAGGTATGAAACCAGAAGATTTGTGGTGGTATTTAGATTTACGTCGTTATGGTACTGTTCCCCACGCTGGTTTCGGTTTGGGGTTTGAAAGATTGGTGCAATTTATGACGGGTATGGGAAATATTCGAGATGTCATTCCGTTTCCTCGCACACCACAAAGTGCGGAGTTTTAATTATTTTAGAGGCGTTATCAATAACGTCTCTTCTATCCTCCTGGATTATAAATTATCCAAGGTTTTAATTGGCGATCGCACCATTTACCCGCAACTAACTCTGTTACTAAAGGTGTAATCATAAATTTAGCTGGAAAACCCCCCAATACATCCACTCGCACACAAGAATAAGGCTGTTTACTCTCAAAACCACTCCCACTCCGTCCCACATACAACAGCGAATCAGCAACCTTACGACTGGAAAGATCCCCATTATTATTGAAAGTTTCCAGCAATTCTCCTCCCTCTTGACGTTGACGACGAAGACGACGACCACTACCACCGGAAATAATATAATTAATATAAGAATCTGCGTGTCCTGTATTAACAGTTTGCAAATGCTCAAGACAATGTGCGTGTCCGCTGAATATTATATCTACTATTGGGCGTTTCTGAGTTATATTACCTAAACTTGTTGCCACCTCATCAAAAACTTCCCGTAACCGATGACGAACCGCTAAAGTTTGCCTTTGATTCCATTTACTGCCTTCTGTAACATAAGGTGGATGATGGAAAAATATTACCCGTCCTCTAATTGCGGTATTCTGCCAAGATGCAATTAACTTTTCTTTTAACCAAGTCAATTGTTCAAAATCAACATTAGTATTTGTATGAGATTCTAATTGCTTTTCAATATCAATTTTCACTTCATTGATTTGGTCTAATTTTGCCCCAAGTTCAGCCAATAATTCCGCGTCATCAGATTTCTCAGGATTGAGTTTGTCACATTCCGTCAAAATCCGTAATTCTTCCTTGTCAATTTCCTGACGACGTTGCCCTAATTCCCGACGAAAATCATCCCCAGCTTGGTTATTAGGTAAAGGGTCTGGAGTATTGAAAGTGTTAGAATCTAAGGCAAAAAAGTCAATACCAGCGTAACAAAAATTATAGTAGCGATTAGGTAAACGAGTAAAATTCCCCGGCTGATAACGCAAACATTTACCCGTACCGATTTTAGCGTTGTAATGCTGTTTTAAATATTCTTCTAAGTCAGTTGGAGAAACTGCCGCCAAATAATCTAAAAATGCTCTAGCATAAGCATCACCTTGATTTGAACCATACCAACCAATCTCAATATCTTTATAACGCAACATCCGCCGCAAAGGCAAAGTTGGACCAGTTAACAACCGATAGAGTAAAGGCACATCATAGTAATCATGATTACCCAGCACTGGTAAAATCGGTAGCTTAAATACCATCTGATCATAAGCGATATCTTGAGGCTGATGACCACCCACCAAAAATTCCCGATAAGGTTCAATAAAATTGGCTGGGTAATATTCACGAGAACCCACCATATAAATCACATCACCAGTGTGCAGTACAAAGCGGCAATCATTACCATGATTTACCATCATTTTGGCAACTTCCCGTTGGGGATGGTGTCCAGAATAGGACTTAGTGCCAGTATCACCCATCACCATAAACGAAAAATCTGGACTTTCTGAGTTGCCATCATCTATCACCATGCAGGTTTGGTCAATTCCCTGCTGTAAAATACTCGAATGCTGCCAGCGCACCCGTTGTTTCATCTTTTGAATTTTGACAGAAATCGGTGGTTCAGAAATCAATTTCATAGGAAATAATATTGTCAGAATCAGGATATCCAGGATTTAAGGATTAACAGGATTACGGTTTAAAGGCGTTGGTGAATCGAGGTATGAAATTTCCAAATAGAACCTTTAAAAATCTTACCTTTGCGTCTTTGCGCCTTTGCGTGAGACTAAAATTCATACCCTTAATCAGCAACACCCGGTTTAAATTAGTCCGCGCAGGTGGACTTTGTTTGTGTAGAAGTGACTTCTAGTCGCCTAATATTGATAAACTAGCGAAAACCTGTTTCACCAATTGCTGAGTTTTATTTTCTAACTGTTGCCAATCCACATCCCCATATTCATCAATTAAGCTAGTATCAATATTAACTGCTGTATTCTCTGGACTATAATTCAGAAAACATACTTGATAACACAAATCCCACAAATCTAGATTGACTTGTTGTCCATTACGTTGTAAAAGCAAATGATATCCTGCATGAGGCATAGGTAAACTCGCCAGAGTTCTTCTAATTTCCTCCGCTTGTATGGGTGTTGTGGTTTCTATTTCTTGTACCAACTGAGTTACCAAGGCTTTGGTTTTATCAGGGGTATTGGCAGGCCAAGTTAATACATCTTGATAAGTGCCTTGCCAATCAGATATATCCAACTGCTTGCGAAGATTATCAATCACACGAATGAACGCAGGTTGCATCAAGATTTCAGCTTGTTGCCATGAGGTAGAATTAGTTATCTTAGGTGGCATAGCTAGTCAATAGGGATACTGATATAGGAGGAGTCAGGAGTCACCGAGTCAGGATTCAGGAGTTAAGAGTTAAGAGTCTCTTACCATAAGGCTTTTACTATAGATTCTGTATCTCATTTAAGTACATACCGCTGTAGTAAAACTAGCAATTTGGTTCAATACAAAACTATACTTCATAGCGATCGCCAAGGCATACTCAAAACGGTTAGGAAATGGACTTTTGTAGTAGTAGGGGTAAAGCAAGAGCTTCATTGGTGTCAACTTAGGTTACAGATGGCTTATTTGTTTGGCTTCCACACCCGCCAGGGAATAAATTCCCTGTCTCATAGCTCAAGTCCGTTAAAACGGACTAATGAATTTTCCTAGTATTTAGTCATCTTTTAGATGACTTTCGCTATTAGCAAGGAACTTGAGTTCCTTGCGGGATGAAGATTTTGCGTTAAGTTGACACCATTAAGCTTTTGCTTTACCCTCCTGGTTGAAACAAGGAAACTCTTCTTCTTCCCTCCTGACTCGGTGACTCGGTGACTCGGTGACTCGGTGACTCCTGATTCCTAATACAATTTAAATCTTTTCTCAAGATACCTGATTTCAGAAAGAGAAATTTGGAGATATTGACTACTAGCGGGAAAATTAAGCTGTAAAGCTGGAGAGGGAAATTATGATAGGCAAATTACTAGATCATCGCTACCAAGTCATTCGCGTCTTGGCGACAGGGGGATTTGGTCAAACCTATATTGCCCAAGATACCAGACGGCCAGGCAATCCCATCTGCGTGGTTAAACACCTGAAACCAGCTAATTCTGACCCTAACATCTTTGTTACTGCTAAACGCCTGTTTAATAGCGAAGCAGAAACGTTAGAAAAATTGAGTAACCATGACCAAATACCCAGACTTCTTGCCTATTTTGACGAAAATAAGGAATTCTTTTTAGTCCAAGAATTTATTGACGGTCATACTCTCAATGAAGAACTTATCCCCGGACAGCCTTGGAGTGAAGCCCAAGTCATGCAAATGCTGCTGGAAATCTTGAGTATTTTAGAGTTTGTTCACCAGGAAGGTGTGATTCACCGCGACATTAAGCCAGATAATATTATTCGCCGTGCGGCTGATTATAAATTAGTTTTAGTAGATTTTGGTGCAGTTAAACAATTGCGTTGGCCTTGCCCGCCGCAGGCATCGCCCTTGGTGGTGGTCGGCGGACAGCAAACAGCTACAGTAGCCATTGGCACGCCTGGGTATATGCCTACAGAACAGGGACAAGGTAAACCCCGTCCTAATAGTGATATTTACGCTTTAGGGATTATCGCCATTCAGGCATTAACGGGAGTCCCAGCTAGTCAATTACAAGAAGATCCAGATACAGGGGAAATTAACTGGCAACATTTAATTCCTGTGAATCCTGGTCTAGGCGCAATTTTAACGAAAATGGTGCGTTACCATTTCAAAGAACGTTATCAAACAGCAACGGAAGCTTTACAAGCTTGTCAAGAGTTGGTAAATATCACCCCCGAACTTGCCCAACCTTCCGTATCTCCTCAAATTATTTATCAATCTCCGCAAAATCTAGCTTCAAGATTTACACAGAAAACAATGGCGGTTTCGCCCGCTAATCATGTTCCTGTTCAACCTGCACCTCAACAATATATTCCCCAAGAATCTAATAAACCAGATCCTTTACCTTTATTAATTGGCATATTATTAGTTGGTAGTGTAGCCGCTTTATTTACAAATGTATATCCCAATTTTAAGAATTTAACTGGTAATCCAACAGGAGAAAAAACCAAATTAACAAATAACTGTATGGCTGTAGTTGCGGCTAATTCTAATATCCGTTCTGAACCCAGTGCCATCAATTCTGATAATATTTTGAAAACCTTGGGTGCAGCCAGTGAATTTGAGGTGACAGGTAAACGCACAAACCGAGGTTGGGTAGAAATTAAACTGTCATCTGGACGTTTAGCATGGGCGCATTCTGATATTATTGCTAATAATGAAACATGGATTTCTTGCCGTCGAGATAAAGGTTTGGCTATGCAAACTGTAGATGATAGTTCTTTAATTGCATCTCGTCCAGTTCCCCAAGTTTCAGCAACATCTGCTGTAGTACCTTCTCCAGTAAAACCATCCCCACCAGCCATTGAAGATAAGACAAAAACGGTGGCAAAAGCTCGACAAAAGTTTGAATCAGGAGATTTACAAGGAGCAATTTCTCTGTTAAAATCAACTTCAGGAAATGCTGTTTCTAGCATTAAAGAAACCGTTGACACTGTTAATCAATGGCAGAGTGATTGGGCAAAAGCAGAAGCGTTAGCTAAAGATATTAATAAAGCTATTGATAATGGTCAATGGGATGAGGTTTTAGCTTATCGAGATCATCCAGAAAAGCTCCCGAATATTAAATACTGGCGTGATAAATTAGAACCAATGTTTAAACAAGCTGCTGATAATGTTGCTAAACAAGCATTACCCCAAGAAAGTAAACCAACTCCTTCAGCAACACCAAAAGATGGGGTTTAAAATGAAATTTGTCTATAATAAAAACAAATGAGGTGAAATTATGCAATTTGTTTCAGATACAGAAGTGAATCAAGCTTTTGCCGCAGTTATTGATAAAGTACAACGTGAACCTGTGACTATACGTCAGCAAAATCGTGATGTTGCGGTTATTATGTCTATTGAAGAATATCAACGCATAACTCGGATTAATATTCAAGAATTTCAACAATTTAGAAAAAATATCGGACGTAAAGCTCAAGAACGTGGTTTAACTGAGGACAAGTTAAATAAGCTTTTAAGTGAAGATCAATAGTTTTATGCGTCTAGTTCTTGATACTAACGTTTTAGTTAGTGCCCTTCTGTCTCCTAATTCTGTTTCGGCACAGGTTTTAAACTGGGGAGAAGACAATGGAATTGTTTTAAGTAGTGAGACAGAATTAATTACACAATGTCATTGCGTTAGCGCAGCGTGGCGTTAGCCATAGGGAACGAAGTGAAATCAAGCAATCGCCAGGGTTGTGATTGCTTCCCTTTGCTCGCAATGACTGTAAATATTTTTGTCCAATTACTTATATTCTACCGCTACTTTAACAGAACTTTTGTCTGTTCTGAGGCGATCGAAATTTGCTAAATATATTGATTCTGATGACATTGATGGGTTATCTGTCCGTATTAAAACTGCATGGTTTCCTGTAAAAGTTTTGAAACAGGTCAAATTATGTCGAGAT
This sequence comes from Dolichospermum sp. LEGE 00246, assembly GCF_015207865.1. Taxonomy (NCBI): domain Bacteria; kingdom Bacillati; phylum Cyanobacteriota; class Cyanophyceae; order Nostocales; family Aphanizomenonaceae; genus Dolichospermum; species Dolichospermum sp. LEGE 00246. Next base: position 2,283 of record NZ_JADEWA010000016.1, on the reverse strand, counting down.
GCTAAGGATGATAAATTTATCGAATTGGCTTTAAATGGTGATGCTTCACATCTCATTACTGGAGATGCTGATTTGCTGATCTTACATCCAATTCAAAATATTCCTGTTATCAATCCACGTACTTTTTGGGATGAAATAACGAGATCAAATGAATTCTAGAAGACTCTGTCTGCCTTCTATTAAAGCAGAGGCAGAGCCTCTATGATGGCATTCCCAGTCAGAGACTGGGAACGAGATAAAAATAAATTATATACTTCATCACTCTATGGGAAACCCAGGAATAATTATGTCAATTTCCTGCATGAGTCGTAAAGTTTCTGTTAAAGTAATGACAATTTTTTGATAATGGTTAATTTCCTCAGCAGATAATTCTCGCTTGGCGTTTTTTCTGTCTTTTAACCATTTATCTAATACTTGATATCCACCAATCTTAAATTCCCAGATATGTGGGGGAATATCTGGAAAATAACTCTGTTTATTGATATAAACCCTTTGTAATTCTGAATTATAGGTAACTTCACTAACTTGATTATCTCCTATTCCTTGATAGATTGTAATTAAATTATTGAGTATATCCGATTTCATTAAATGTAAATTAACTAATTCTTCTCCTTTAATAGCTAATTCGTTAAATAGGTTTTCGTTACTGGTTAAGGGAAGACGAGGAAAATCAATCTTGAGAAATTCAGCGTAGCGAGTGCGATAAGTGGGACTATGAAATATTGCATAAGCATAGTAAAATATTTGTTCTGGAGTTGGTGTTTTACCCAGTTTTTCTTTGATAGCTTCTAAGAATTTTGGAGATAAATTAGGAGTTTTTTCTAGGAAAAGGTTAGTTTGTTTATTTTCTGTATTTGGATATGTGTAAAGTGGGAAAATACTTGGTCTTCCCCTATTACTAAAAAAACTACGATTATCAGCAATTGTATTAGAAACCATAAAATGCGTATATTGATTATCTCCTGAAGCTACTTGTCGCATTAATAATAAACCTAAATTATCTTGAATTAAATTATTTAAAACTTTTTCTTGCATCCTTCTTAAAATGCTGTGGTAATAGGTAAATCTTATATCAAATGGTCGGTAGTAAATAGGTTTAATTAATTCTTGGTTTAAACCGTCTCTTACAAGTAGTAAACGAGATTTAAAAAAGTTCCAATTAGGAGAATCAGAAATTTTATAAATTTCAGCTATATCTTGATCCAAAATACTATCATTGCATAATGTTTGTAGAAATTGTAATAATGTGTCTCGTTCAAAACTAATTAAAACATCATCTTTACCTGTTTCTATAACATTAGAGTAAACTGAAAATATATCTTGAACACTCCATAAACTTTGATATTCTTGTTCTATATCTAGGGAGAAAATTCTAGGTTTAAAAAAGTAATTAGGTTCAGTAGGTTGTACCTCTATCCAATCAACATTATCTAAACTTGCAGATTCTAAAAAATTATATTTATCCTCACGATTTCCCCAAACATCATAATATAATACCTTAGCCATTTCCTTAATCCCATCTCTGGATTTATAAGCACTAGAACCATAATCAGGTTTACTTTTTTCTCGCACAGCAATTAGAATTGCTACACCTTGTTGAATATCAAAAACATTTTGATCAATATTACCATCTGGAGTAGTTTCTTTTAATAAAGAATTACCATGTAAATCCATAATATATAAAGTGTCAAAATACTTTAATAATTCTTCTCTCATTCCCCGATGAACTAACCCATTAAGATAGGAATGATTAGTAATAAAACCAATAATACCCGCATTGTGACTATTATTTTCTATTTGATATTGAGCAAATCTAATAAATTTAATATAATCATCATCCAAAGGTTGAATATTTTTCTCACCTTCTAATCTTACCCTACCTTTATATAATTCTAAAAGTTCGCCAATGTGGGTTAATTCCGTAATAGTTTTACCTACTTTACCAGATTTATAAATTCTATTCCACACTGAACCAGTATATTCCACATCTGCTAAATATTTTTCATCTTGATTTAAGATTCTTTTCCGTTTACTAGCATTTTGAGAACTAACAGAATAAGGAGGATTTCCTAATACCACCGTAATGGGAATTTCTGTTTTCACTTTTGCTGCTTGACTTGATTCTTCCGCGATAATTTGGGTAATTCCCGGAATTAAATCACCTTCTTTTATGCCTTCTTCCAACGCATTAGTTAAATATATTTTTAATCTTTCATTTGGTGCAAATTTATATTTTAAATATCCCAGTAATACGCCTATTTTTAAATGTGCTATGGTATAAGG
>NZ_JADEWA010000164.1:0-10706 GCF_015207865.1 Dolichospermum sp. LEGE 00246 | reverse complement strand
AGTGGGGGAAGTGGGGGAAGTGGGGGGAATATTTCTTCCCAATGACTAATGACTAATGACTAATGACTAATGACGCTAGAATAGGTCTTAAAGTGAAAATTCATTAATTCTAAATGTTTACCATTGACTTAAGCATCAGAAATACTGCTTTCCCTATATCAGTACAACGTAAGTCTACTGAAGATGCCGAGGCTGTTTACCAGCTAATTTTGGCGGCAATGCGTTCTGGAAATCCTGATATTGTGGAACTCAAGTGCGAAGGCAAAACAGAGAAAAAAATTGCTGTCCGTGCTAGTGAAATTTCGGGAGTCCAGATTATCCAAAAAGATAGTGCGGCTACTAGCAGTGGTAGAGCGCCTGGCTTTGCTGCTTTTACTGCTGAATAACACAAGGTATAAACATGACAGCAGTAGGCATTGAAGTTAATAATTTAAACTTCTTTTGGCCTAATGGGGAGCAAGTGATCAAATCTTGCTCTCTTCAAGTACCTAAAGGTGAGTTTTGGATGCTTCTGGGGACAAATGGCAGTGGTAAATCTACGCTTCTGAGATTAATAGCGGGTTTATTAGCTCCTCAATCTGGGGAAGTTAAGATTTCACCTGCTGTTGGTTTTGTGTTCCAAAATCCTGATCATCAATTGGTAATGCCAACGGTTGGTGCTGATGTGGCTTTTGGATTGGTGGCGGAAAAGTTACAACCGGCGATGGTGAAGGCTAGGGTTGAGGAGGCTTTGGGGGCGGTAAATTTATTGTCTCTACAGCGACGACCTATTTACGCGCTTTCTGGTGGACAAAAACAACGGGTAGCTATTGCTGGAGCGATCGCTCGTCATTGTGATGTTTTATTATTAGATGAACCTACTGCTTTACTAGATCCAGATAGTCAACTCGATTTAGTGGCTAGTGTCCGTAATCTCGTTAAAAGTCGTGGCATTACGGCATTATGGGTAACTCATCGCTTAGAAGAGTTAAATTACTGTGATGGTGCTTTTTTATTGGAAAAGGGTTGTTTAGTTGATTCCGGTGAAGCCGAACGTCTTAAACAGCGATTAATTCAAGTACATCAATAGGCAGGAGGTAGGGGCGCAGGGCCTGCGCCCAGTCAGGAGTTCAGGATGAAGAAGGAATAAGTAATGGGACGGAATTAATTATACTAAACACGGTTGAGACATAGACTTTTACAAAATTACGAAAAACCTAGATTTGTGGGGGTTTAGCAGTGTTTAATGGTGTCAACTTAAGCTCAAATCCCTACCACATCTCGTTCCTAGTCTCTGACTAGGAATGCTATTACAGAGGCTCTGCCTCTAATAAGCTGTTACGCAGCTAAATTTGATAACCATAATTTACTTGAACTTTGTAGTGCGGGCATCTTGCCCGCTAGAATTATACAAACTAAATGCACAACAGCTTATCATTGAAGGCAGAGCCTTCTAGAATTCATTCCCAGTCAGAGACTGGGAATGAGATGACTTGAGTTCTTTGCGGGATAGATGTTTTACGTTAAGTTGACACAAATGAGCACTGCTAAACCCCTACCCACAGAATCAAATTATTAAGCCGTGTTGAGTATACACAATTGATTTTTCTGTTCCCTGTTCCCTCTCTCAACGAGTGAATTTAATTTTGTCCGACTATTTATTTAATTAATTATGAATGAAGCTTTATTTAGTGTTGAAAATCTCCGTGTAGCTTATCCTCGACGTGGTGAAGAGGTGGAAAGCTGGGCGGTTGATGATGTATCTTTTATTCTTCAGCCTGGGGAAAAAATGGGATTGGTGGGAGAGTCCGGTTGTGGAAAATCTACGATTGGACGAGCAATAATGCGTTTATTGCCTAATTCCAGTCGCACGGAAGGATTGGTGAAATTTCAGGGGCAATCTGTATTGGATTTGACACCAGCGCAAATGCAAAAGTTTCGTGGTGAAGCAGTGGCTTTGATTTTTCAAGATCCCATGACTCGCCTTGACCCGTTGATGACAATTGGCAATCATTGTATTGAAACTTTACAAGCTCATGCACCGGAGTTATCCAAACAGCAAGCGAAAGAAAAGGCTTTAGCGACTTTGGAAAAGGTGAAAATTCCTGCTAGTCGTTGGAGTCAATATCCCCATGAGTTTAGTGGGGGAATGCGTCAACGGGTAGCTATTGCTTTGGCTTTGCTGTTGAGTCCTAAGTTAATTGTGGCGGATGAACCAACTACAAGTTTAGATGTGACTGTTTCTGCTCAAATTCTCCAAGAACTAACGCGATTGTGTGGGGAAGAAAACATGGGATTATTATTGATTTCCCATGATTTGGCAATGGTGGGGGAATATTGCGATCGCATTGGAGTTATGTATCAGGGTAAAATGGTGGAAATGGGGAAAACGGCAACTGTATTTGCTCATCCTCAACATGAATATACTCAGTCTTTATTAAAAGCAGCTTTATATATTCAAAAGGAAGAGGGAACAGGGAAGAGGGAACAGGGAACAGAAAAGGTAAATCCCATTTTAAAAATTACAGAACTTAAACAGCATTACACCATAGAACCGAATTTTATTGAACGGATATTTAAAGAAGAAGGACAAACAATTAAAGCCGTAGATGGAATTAATTTAGAATTGTATGCTGGGGAGATTTTAGGCTTAGTGGGAGAGTCTGGTTGTGGAAAAAGTACACTTTCGAGAACCATCTTACAGTTGATTAGTCCCACATCGGGAAAAGTCGAATTTTTAGGACAGGAATTAACCAGGTTATCCCGTCAAGAAATCCGTTCTTCCCGTAGACAAATCCAAATGATCTTTCAAGATCCTCATGCTTGTTTAAATCCAGCTATGACGGTAGGACAAAGTATAGCAGATCCTTTATTAATTCATAATTTAGCTAATTCTGAAAAAGCGAAAGAACAGGTTTTATGGATGTTGGAAAAAGTGGGATTAACCCCCGCCGAATTATATTATCACCGTTATCCCGCCGATTTATCTGGGGGACAACAACAACGGGTAGCCATAGCCAGAGCTTTAATTACTCGTCCCAAACTGATAATATGTGATGAACCAGTGAGTATGTTAGATGCCAGCGTGCAAACACAAGTTCTTGATTTGATGTTACAACTCAAAGCAGAATTTGATTTAACCTATTTGTTTATTACCCATGATTTGTGGTTAGCAAGATTTTTGTGCGATCGCATCGCCGTAATGAATGGTGGTAAAATAGTAGAACTAGGACAGACTAAACAAATTTTTGCTCACCCCCAACATCCCTACACCCAAACCCTCTTAGCTGCTGCCCCTCTCCTAGCAAAAGCGTGACAGTAGGGGCGCAGGGCCTGCGCCCATCAATCATAAATAAGGACGAAGAAATAATAAAATCACCAATCACCAAAGTAATAAATGTCTAAAAATTCACCCCCTAATTTTTATAAAACAAATACCTATTCCTCAGACAAATGGCAAGAGAGAATAGCACAAGTAGCATATCGCTTTAATCGCCAATATCAAAATCAGAAATTTGAATTACCCGACGAAGTTCAAGAAATGCCAATATATAAAGAATGGATTAATGGCAGATTAAGTGAGAGAATAGTTTCACCATTTTGGGAAATTGCTCAACCTCAAAAAAACGAACATTGTTTAGATATTGGTTGTGGTGTTAGCTTTTTAATCTATCCTTGGAGAGATTGGCAAGCATTCTTTTATGGGCAAGAAATTAGTAATATAGCAAGAGATGGTCTTAACTCTCGCGGTTCACAGTTAAATTCAAAATTATTCAAAGGTGTGGAATTGGGACCATCCCACCATTTAAATTATCCTGAAGATCAATTTGATTTAATAATTGCCACAGGCTTTAGTTGTTATTTTCCTCTAGAATATTGGCAAGCCGTTTTAGTCGAAGTCAAACGAGTATTAAAACCAGGGGGACATTTTGTATTTGATATTCTTAATTCCGAACAGCCTTTAGCAGAAGATTGGGCTGTACTAGAAACCTATTTGGGTGCGGAGGTGTTTCTCGAACCCGTCGCAGAGTGGGAAAAAACCATTAAAGCTGGGGGTGCTAAAATCGTCAAAAGACAATTAGGAGAATTATTCGAGTTGTACAAAGTCCGGTTTTAAGATAAAATTATCGAATAAATGGCCTCTTAACGCTGTATTATTTGGAAAGATTTTATCAAGAATTTTGCCCAAATAGCCGCAATGATGATCCGCCATGCCCTAGAATCTGATTTACCCGCCATTGTCGCCATTTACAACGCTGCTGTTCCTAGCCGCATGGCTACCGCTGACTTAGAACCTGTGTCTGTGGAAAGTCGTATGGCTTGGTTTAAAGGAAGAGTCCCCTCAAAGTTTCCCCTATGGGTAATGGAAACGGAAGGGGTAATTGCTGGATGGTTGAGTTTTCAATCATTCTACGGTAGACCAGCTTACTATGCCACAGCGGAGCTTAGTATTTATATTTCTCCAAATTTTCAAGGACGTGGTTTAGGAAAACAACTTTTAGAAAAAGCTATTCAGGAAAGTCCCAGTTTAGGTTTAAAGACTTTAGTTGGTTTTATTTTTGCTCATAATCAACCCAGTTTAAAGTTATTTGCTTGGTTTGGTTTTCAAGCTTGGGGAAATTTACCGAAAATTGCTGATTTAGACGGAGTGGAACGGGATTTAATGATTTTGGGTTTGCGGGTGATGTAGGCATGAATTATGCTCAATTTGTTGATAATCATTAGGTGTATCAATATCAATTGCCCCCAAAGGAAAGGGAATACTAAAAACTTCGTGATAGTGGTTTCTAATTAATTTCTTCGCGCCTACATCTTCAGTTAAATTTGCTAATTTTGAGAAAAAACTCTGATTAAATAAAACGGGTACACCTAATGTATTTGCATATTCACAAGCAATAATAGGTTTCTTTGTATTATAGTATTTTGAGACTAAATTATTGATAATGTCAGCAGAAATAAATGGCTGGTCACAAACAGTAATAACTACTGCATCTATATTTTGATAATCAGTGATAATTGATGAAATTCCTCGACGAATTGAAGAACTCATTCCTAAATGCCAATCTGGATTTTCAACTATTTTAATATCAGATTCGCTAATTTGAGAACGGATATTTTCTGCATTTGCTCCCAATACTACTACTATAGGTTTGCACACCGAAGCAACTGCATTTTCAATTGTATGCCTCAGTAAGCTACTTCCTTGATAGGGTAAGAGTTGTTTTGGTCTACCCATGCGAGTTGATGCCCCTGCGGCTAGAATAATTATAGCAATATTTGATTTAGTCATTGTTCAATTTTAATTTCTTGCATCTGATTTCGAGAGTAAATTGGTTCATTGCGATCTTTTAAAAAACCACCATTACGACTTTTAAGTATAGCTTGAATTTCTGTAATTATAGATAATGCTATTGTTTCTGGTGTATCTGCACCAATATCTAAACCCACAGGAGTATATAACTTTTGTAATAGTTCTGGTGTTTGTTCTATTCCTTCAGTTAGTAAATCATTTAATAATCTTGCAGTTCGCTGTTTTGATCCTAAACAACCTAAATATTTCAAATTAGATGGTATTAGCAATTTCAAAATTTCTAAATCATCAAAATAATTATGATTCATGACCACAGCAATAGTATTTTCTTTGATAGATATATGTTGATGAACAATTTCCCGATGAGTTAGGATCACGTTATTAGCCATCATAAAACGTTCCTTGGTTGCTTCAATAGCACGACAATCAATAATAGTAACTTGCCAACCTAAAGCTTTAGCAAACTCTACAACTGGTACAGCATCACGACCTGCACCAAAAATAATTAGGTGTGGGAGAGGCTGAATGAATTCAATAAAAACATTAACTTCACCTGATAAAAGTTGATATTTATGAAAACTTGAATATTGATTTTTTAATGCCGATTTAACATCTTTAATTAAGGATTGAGTTAAACTAGATTCAGCAATGTTAGTATTTATATTCCCGTCAGAATTGAGAATTAATCGCGCTCCTAACTGGACATTAATATTACCCTCAACACTAAAAATAGTGGCAATAATTCCTGGTTTTTGATTGTTAAAACATTGATGAATAAAAGTTAATGGATTAAGTGAATCATCTTGATAAAGACACTCAATCAAAACATCTACCACACCATTACAACCCAAACCAAATCCCCAAATAATATCTTCATCAGCATTGGTGTCATAAGTAACCAGTTTTGGCTGACCATCTGTGATTAAGCGAGTATGTTGAAATACATCATTTTCCAGACAACCACCACTGATAGTTCCCACCATTTTACCTGTTGACGTGATCAACATTCGCGCTCCCGGTTGACGATAGCTAGAACCTTGAACATTGACAACAGTTGCGAGAAAAACTGGTTCACTATTGTCTTGACTGTCTAAAAATGCTGTAATAATAGAATTTATCTCTTTCATATTTTTGCAGTATCCTCATTTGGGAAACTGGTTTAATAAATTACATGAATTTTAGTCTCACGCAAAGGCGCAAAGACGCAAAGGTCAGAGTTTTAAAGGTTTAATTTGGGAATTTCATACCTTAGTTCAGCAACGCCAAATCCTAAAGCTCCCTCTGCGCCTCTGCGCCTCTGCGTGAGAAAAAAAGAAATTGATTCCCACACAGAGGCAAAACACACAGCTAAATTAACTTATCCGGCGTAATTGGTAACTCACGAATGCGTTTACCCGTAGCATGATAAACAGCATTAGCGATCGCTGGTGAAACACCCGTAATGCCAATTTCACCCACACCACGCACCCCAGCAGAATTAAAATTCAGATCAGGTTCACCCACAAAAGAAACTTCAATGCGGGGAATATCTGCATGAGTTGGGTAATGATAGGTAGCCAAATCATAAACCACCGGATAACCGATATTGGGATCAAACTGGCAATCCTCCATTAAAGCGTGACCAATCCCCATAATTACAGCCCCCCGCACTTGAGAAGCGGCAGTTTTAGCATTCATCACCTTGCCAATATTCATCACAGACACCCACCGCGTCACCTGTAAGCGGCCGATTTCTTCATCTAGGCTGATTTCGCAAAAATGTGCGCCCCAGGACTGGAAAGCCCATTTTTTAGCTTCCTCACCCGGTGCAGAAGAACCCGTCGCTTCAAAAGCCGCCCGTTGGGACTGACGCAGACTTGTAAACGCCTCTTCGGCAGTTTTCGCTTGGGCAGTTTTCAGCACCTCCTCACAGGCCGTCATCACTGCTGGTATAAGACTTGCCGTCATTTGCGAACCACCAGCAAGACCACCGTTAGGGAATAAAGAATCACCCAATTCCACCCGCACCTTTTCCACTGGTAGCCCTAAAGCATTGGCCGCCGTACTGGCAACAATGGTATAAGCACCCGTACCCATATCATTACCACTGGTGAGAACATGAGCAGTACCATCTGCTAATAACCTGACTTTTACCGAAGCTGAACTTCTTAAACCGGGAAAAGTGGAAGCAGCCATACCCAAGCCGATGAGTTTACCGTCGCGGGATAAAGAACGGGGTTTTTGAGTTCGATTTTCCCAACCAAATTGTTTTGCACCCACCTGCAAGCATTCCGCAAAATGTTTTGCAGAGAAAGGTAAACCCCGGCTTTGATGTTCCTTTGTTTCGTTCTTTAACCGTAATTCTACGGGGTCTATGCCCAATTCCCAGGCTAATTCATCCATTGCGGACTCTAAAGCATACAAACCGGGATTTTCCCCAGGCGCTCGCATAAAGGTAGGTGTACCAATATTCATGACTCCTATTTGTTGGGATGTTCGCAAATTCGGAGTAGCATACATTGCCGGGGTAATACCTGTACAGGGTTCAGCAAAAACATCTACAGGGGAAGTATAAGATTTTGCTGTATGTTCAATTCCCTGCAAACTACCATCAGTTTTAGCAGCTAAACTAATAGTTTGCTCAGTTTGCGAACGGTGTCCCGCATTTGCTGTCATTTGTCGCCGACTGAGAACCACTTTCAGCGGACGCTGAAGTTTTCGCGCCGCTGCTGCACAGAGAATAGCGTGTGGCCAGGGAAAGGCTTTAGAACCAAATCCTCCGCCTAAAAATGGCGTAATAATTCTTACCTGTTCTGGAGCAAGTCCAAATAATTCTGAATATGTGCGTTGGCTACCTCCTACCCACTGAGTCGGTTCATAGACTGTCAGGGAGTTGGAATTTTGCCACTGGGCAATAATGGCATGAGGTTCCATGGGTGCGTGGAGTTCCGTCGCTGTTTTGTAGGTAGCGGTAATTTTCGCTGCTGCACCTGCCATTACATCCGTTGAATTACCAGTAGCAAAACTACCCTTGGCAAATTTCAAGTCTTCCCCAAACATGGAGGGAGCATTTTTTAAGGTAACTTTTTGGGGATCTAAAATTGGTTTTTGGCTAGTATATTCAACTTTAACTAAATGTGCTGCTGCCTTTGCTTGTTCAAAGGTTTCTGCTACTACTAAACCGATAATTTGCCCGGCATAATGAATTGTGTCATCTGCTAATGGTAGTCGCGCTTCGTAAATTTTAGAATTGACAAAATTATTGCTAGGCTTAGAAATTTTGGGGGCATTTTTATGGGTGAAAATGGCAATTACACCGGGATATTTTGCTGCTGTTTGGGTGTTGACACTTTTTATTTTTCCACTGGCAATACTAGCAGTTATTAAATAACCATGAACTAAATTTGGTATTTGATGTTCGGCGGCATAGGTGGCTGTACCTGTTACTTTTGCCTGTCCATCTTTACGATTAATATTGGTTGTAGTTATTTTATTCATGCTATACCTCCTCCTTGAGCCGAAACCGTGAGAGCGCGACGAATTGCCCGTTTTGTTAGTTCAATTTTATAACCGTTATGAGCTAAAGGTTTTGCTCCCTGTAAAGCGATATTTGCCGCTTGGGTAAATGTGGAAATATCTGCTGGTTTACCAATTAAAAACTTTTCTGCTTCTACTGCTCGCCAAGGTTTATGGGCGACTCCACCCATTGCTAAACGAGCATCTTTGATTTTTTCCCCAGCAATTTCTAAAGCCGCCGCTACAGATATTAAAGCAAAAGAATAGGAAGTGCGATCGCGCAGTTTTAAATAAACTCCTGATTTCGCAAAAGCTAAAGGTGGTAAAATCACAGAAGTAATTAATTCTCCTGGCTGTAAATTACTATCTTTTTCTGGTGTATTTCCTGGCAAGCGATGGAAATCTCCAAAGGGAATTTGTCTTTTACCTTGAGGTCCTTCCACTTCTACCACCGCATCTAAAGCCGCCAATGCCACACACATATCAGAAGGATGAACTGCGACACATTGATCACTTGCAGCGAGTATTGCGTGCATTCGATTTATCCCCGTTGCTGCTGGGCATCCAGTTCCTGGCTCACGTTTATTACAAGCAAAAGCAGTATCGTAATAATAAGGGCAACGAGTTTTTTGTAAGAGATTACCACCGACTGTGGCCATATTGCGAATTTGTTGAGATGCACCAGACAGAATTGCCCTAGTTAACATCGGGTAATCACGGCGAATATCAGTATGATCAGCTACAGCCGTATTTGTCACCAACGCCCCTAACCGCAGACTACCATTAGCCATTTTTTCGATCTTCTGCATCTGTAGGCGGGAGATGTCAATTAGTTGTGATGGCTCGTCCACAAAGGCTTTGAGACGATCAACTAAATTTGTACCGCCACCAATAAACATAGCATTTTGGTCAGCAACGGCTCGGTTGACGGCATCTTTTACCGTGGTAGCGCGAATATAAGTGAAGTTATTCATTATACTGATACTCCCTGGGATTCACTGGTAATGATATTTGCCATTGGCGAAGGAGGTTTTTGGCCAATTGCTTGTTGAACTGCGGCGACAATTCCGTTATAAGCACTACACCGACAAAGATTCCCACTTAATCGTTCTTTAATTTCCGCTGTCGAGAGTTGAGCTAATTGGGGAGGAGCTTGTAAATCTGAGGTGACTACACTAGCACAACCGCGTTTAACTTCCTCTAGCAGTGCCACAGAGGCGCAAATTTGCCCTGGTGTACAGTAACCACACTGAAAGCCATCGTTGTCAATAAAGGCTATTTGCATGGGGTGGAGACTATCACCGCTGGCTAGTCCTTCAATGGTGACAATTTTTTTGCCTTCCTGCATGACTGCCAAAGAAAGACAAGAATATACTCGTTCACCATCAATCAGCACAGTACACGCGCCGCACTGTCCATGATCACAGCCTTTTTTACTACCAACTAATCCTAAACGTTCCCGCAGGGCATCCAGGAGAGTCACACGCGGCTCAATACTGAGGGGGCGTTGCTCACCATTAACATTGAGTGTTATATTCATCTCGCCGTTGCCTCCTAGAGTAGTTTCTTTGGCTGCACTTTCTTGAGTCAGCAATGCAGGAACAGTAATAGCCGCCCCGGCTGCGGTGAATGCTTGTCCGAGAAACCCACGTCGGGATGTTTTCCCTGGTTTCTGGTTAGATTGTTCCATAATTGGGAATTGATAACAATATTACTGATGATATAGCAGGAGTCATGATGTAGGAGCGCAGAGTCAAAAGAGATCGCACTCAAGGGGGAAATTTTACTTCAAGTTTATAAGGGAAATGCCGAAAACCCTTGAAGATGTAGCTGACTTAGGAAGCTACATCTGTGCTTTAGACAAGGGATGAAGGCTAGTTGCTTTCCTTTATCCTGCATTGACGTTAATCGCGTTGCTGTT
>NZ_JADEWA010000163.1:0-10729 GCF_015207865.1 Dolichospermum sp. LEGE 00246 | reverse complement strand
GGTATTAGCCACCGTTTCCAGTGGTTGTCCCCAACCTGAAGGTAGATTCTTACGCGTTACTCACCCGTCCGCCACTATCTCCGAAAAGACCGTTCGACTTGCATGTGTTAAGCATACCGCCAGCGTTCATCCTGAGCCAGGATCAAACTCTCCATTTTGGTTCGTCTGTTATAAAGCTCTTTCTTAACCGTTTTTACAACCACGGTCAGGTTATTTTCTTTCTGACGCAGGGTACTTGTTGTATTCTGGCTTTCAAACTATAATATTTTCAAGGTTCGGTGTGCTGTTCAGTGTTGCCTCTTTTTGGCTGCTCTGTTCGGCACTTATTTAATATATCGAATCTACTTTGGTTTGTCAACTACTTTGGCAAACTATTTTTCGGTTTGTTTTTTATTTGCCTGAAAACTGCTCATAATGCTGGGTTTAGTCCACAATGGTTTAGGCATTGTTGACTCAAGGAAGAGTAGATAGTGAATTTTCAGTCAGTAATAGCGATATTGCATCAGTTTTGGGAACAGCGTGGATGCTTGATTGCCCAGCCCTATGACATGGAGAAGGGCGCGGGTACTAAGAATCCCCATACTTTTTTGAGAGCTTTGGGACCTGAACCTTGGGCTGTGGCTTATGTTGAACCTTGTCGTCGTCCGACTGATGGACGTTACGGCGAAAATCCGAATCGGTTTCAGCATTATTATCAATATCAAGTGTTGATTAAGCCGTCACCGGATGATATTCAGGAAATTTATCTTGATTCTCTACGGGCGTTGGGGATTTGTCCTGAAGACCACGATATTCGGTTTGTGGAGGATAATTGGGAAGATGCGACGGTGGGTGCTTGGGGTACTGGCTGGGAAGTGTGGTTAGATGGGATGGAAATTACTCAGTTTACATATTTCCAACAATGTGGAGGAATTGATTGTCGTCCTGTGTCCATTGAGATTACCTATGGTTTGGAGCGCTTGGTGATGTACCTTCAGCAGGTGGAGGCTATTACTAAGATTCAATGGACTGATAACATTACTTATGGTGATGTTCATCTTCAGGGTGAGATTGAACAGTGTACTTATAATTTCGAAGCGTCAAATCCTGAGATGTTGCTGACGCTGTTTGGTTTATATGAGCAGGAGGCTACACAATTAACGGAACGAGGATTGGTTTTACCTAGTTTGGATTATGTGATTAAGTGTTCTCATGCTTTTAATTTGCTTGATGCTAGAGGGGTAATTTCTGTGACGGAACGGACTCGTTACATTACTAGGATTCGGCATTTGGCGAGGAAGGTGGCTCATTTATATGTTGAGCAAAGGGAAAAGTTAGGTTTTCCACTTTTGATGAATACTTTAGAAGATTAATCTTAGGGACTTCCAATTAAAAAAATACCCAAAAATCTCTTGTGGTGCGGGCATCTTGCCCGCTAATCATCAAGGACGGGCAGGATGCCCATCCCACAAAATTGGGTAATTTATTTTTTGGTGTTCCCTTAAGCAATCGGATTTTTATTCAGATTTTTTTCAATACCTTTGATATACATAGGACTCCTATTTGATTTTTGAACAAAACTCGGTACACCTTAATATTCTGGAATCGTCTTGCCTTTTGCCTCTTGCCTTCCTAAGTAGAAAAATATGGCTAACGCCGCGCTCCGCTATCAGGAATCAAACCGGATTCCTATATGTCTATATTGACATTTTTATCTTGATCATAGATAAAAAATATTCAAATATTATTGATAACCGATTAAATCACCTAAGTCCTAACTAAGTTAAAATTAGTTAAGTTTAAGAAATGTAAAGAAAATGGCAGAAAAATTGAGTCAACTCCTAGAACCGATTGCAGCTTGGTTTCGTTCTCTAGGTGTTCCTGAAGCGGTCGTACATTGGGGACATCCGGCAATGATGGGGATTGTGATTTTTGTGGTGGGGACTTTTGTGGGGGTGACGGGTTGGCGTGGTAAGTTGTTGGAGGGGAAGGATAAGGATGCAGCTATTCAAAGCCGTAATGCTCATCGTCAATTAGCTCCTTGGTTGTTTGTATTTTTGGCGGGTGGCTATACTGGCGGGGTTTTGTCGTTGGTGATGCAGCAAAAACCACTGTTTGAAAGTCCTCATTTTTGGACTGGTTCGCTGGTGTTGATCTTGTTATTGATTAATGGTGTGATTTCTCTGAGTGGATTTTTTGGGGATAAGGCTGGGTTGCGTGCGGTTCATGCTTATTTAGGGACTACAACACTTTTGATTATGTTTGTTCATGCTGTTTTAGGTTTGAATTTGGGAATTTCTTTGTAATTTTGTGATTGCCAAAGCTACCAAAGATGAATTATATCTGTGCAAAGCAGGTTAAATATATGCTGTATTCTCTGGGCTTGGTGCTTTGGCATTTATTTTGATTTATGATGCAGGCGAGTGGAATAATTATCTGTCTTAGTTATATTTTGAGTTTGCTGTTTACGGCAATTCCTTGGGGATGGTGACAAGTTCGTGAGAAAATTGGGCGATCGCAAGCTCGTTTATTAGGTGTTCCTGAAAGTCCCCTTGTCAAGTAATTGGACAAAAATATTTACAGTCATTGCGAGGGAAGGGAAGCAATCACAACCCTTGGAATTGCTTCATTTCACTTCGTTCCATATAGCTAACGCCACGCTACGCAATGACATTGTGTAATTAATTCTGTCTCACTACTTACAATTCTGATGAGTATCAGTATTTAGTTTCGGTGTGAGAATACGCTGACTTTGGTTTGCTCAGGAAGTAGACTGAAAACCGTCCCTGACACAGCAGCAACGGTTGAGGGATTTTGTTGATCAACTTCTTGAAGAATTGGACAAACAGTAATATATGGATAGTTATGAGTAGAAATTATCAAGCTGTTTCTACCCCAGACAATCAAAACCTAAAAACTCAAAAAGTTGTTAGGTTTTGATGTTTTTAAGTGAAGGAAGCGACCTTGGAAATCAAAGGGACGATAATTCATCCGTTGAAATACTGAATAATCTCAATATTTCTTATAGAAGTCATAGATAAGAATGTGAAAACCAGAGTATTATTAATAACTAATTAAATTACTTGGGCTATAATAGGTTAAACTTGGTTAAGGACTTCCAATTAAAAAAATACCCAAAAATTTCTTGTGGTGCGGGACGAATTGCCCGCTAATCATCAAGGACGGGCAGGATGCCCATCCCACGAAATTGGGTAATTTATTTATTGGTGTTCCCTTAAGTTTAAGAAAGGTAAAGAAAATGGCAGAAAAATTGAGTCAACTCCTAGTGGCCTGTCAAGCTTAAAATTGTCTGTATCCAATTTTGGGAATCTTTGATTTGAGAACCGATTAAACACAAAAACAAAATTGACAGGCCACTAGATAATTCTTTTCATTATGGTGCGAGGTGGTTAACAATGGAGAAGATGTATTTTTAGTAGTGTAAATTTATGCCTAGAACTCCTAACGAATATGCTGTCTTTTTGCTGTTAGACAATGGACATCGGGAAGAAGTGCGTTTTTCTACCTTTCCAGAATTTCAAAAATGGTATAGCGGCGTATTAACTCCAAAGCAGGATTCAAATGAGTTTATTAACGTACCGATTAAGAATATTCAAGGCGAATATCTAGTGGTGCGTCCGTCCAAGATTGCAGGAATTCGGGTAGAACCTGTTTTTAATTCTAGTATTGAAAGATAAACATGAGAAAAAACCTTACTTTGCTTGCCTTAAGTCTGGGAATTGCCTTTATAAATCCACTTTCCTCAGTTGTAGCTCAAGCTCCTAATTCGCAGCCAGTCACGATACCAGTGACCCCGGAAATACCACCTGTAGTAGTACCAGCCCTCGAACCTATTAATTTAGAAACTGTTTGTACCCCCCAGAATTGCTTAGGTTTAGATGAACAACTTTGGGGTAAACAGGGTGATAAACAAGCATTGCTGACCTCCATAGATAACAGTTTGCGCTATTTGGCAACTAATAAAGCTGTTACAGCCTATCAAAATTACCCAATTAAGGAAATTACCCTCAATCGGGTGCAGCGGAGTTTGGTACGCTTTCGGCAATTGGTTGTGAGTTCTCAGTCGGCGGCTGAACTACAAGCTGCTGTGCGGCGAGAGTTTGTCTTTTACCAGTCTGTAGGCAACGATGGCAAGGGAACTGTTAAGTTTACAGCTTATTATGAGCCTGTGTATGTTGCCAGCCGAGTTAGAACTGCTGTATACAAGTATCCTCTTTATAGTCTGCCGCCAGATTTCCAGAAATGGACAAAACCCCATCCTAAACGGATTGATTTGGAAGGCAAAAATGGGTTGCTGGGGGATAAAAGCAAGTTACGAGGGTTAGAAATTGTCTGGTTTAGTAATCGTCTAGATCCATACATGGTTCAGATCCAAGGTTCTGCCCAAATTAAATTAACTAATGGGCAAAGAACATCTGTTGGTTATGCTGGAGGAACTGATTATGCTTGGACTTCTATCGGTAAAGAGCTAGCAAAAGATGGGAAACTGCCACTGAGTGGTTTAACCATGCCTAAGTTAATTACTTATTTTCGCCAAAATCCCAAGGAGTTAAGTAATTATTTACCACGTTGGGAAAGGTTTGTTTTCTTTGCAGAAACCAACGGTACGCCTGCTACAGGTAGTATTGTTGTCCCTGTCACCGCGGAACGTTCCATTGCTACAGATAAGTCTGTGATGCCACCGGGCGCACTGGCGCTGATTATCAATTCCTTTCCCTATCCTACTAATCGTGGCAAACTGGAATCTCGTCTAGTTAACCGTTTTGTTTTAGATCAGGATACAGGCAGTGCGATTAAAGGACCAGGAAGAGTTGATTATTTCATGGGTTCTGGTCAATTAGCAGGCGATCGCGCTGGTATTTCTGGCGGTAACGGTTCACTATTCTATTTACTATTGAAAGAATAGGTAATTGGTAATTGGTAATTGGTAATTGGTAATTGGTAATTACTCCCCAATCCCCAATCCCCAATCCCTAATAAGGTGGATAACTAAATTCATCGTCATCCGCATATACATAAGAATTGGTAACACCAGACGTTTCTACCTTAGAAGCCTCTGGTTTAATTACTTCCTTACCAAATTCTTTGTATTCTTCAAAAGCCTTACAAATAATTTCCGACTCAGGAGAGTCTGAAGCAATCATATAATCTGTTAAAGTGGAAATCGTGGGATGTTTATAATCTACAGTTGAAGCCACCAAAGCAATATTCGGTTCTATTCCTCTTTCTTCAGGTTCGATTATAGGGCAAAAAATCCCATGAGCATGGAATAAAGGACCTTTAGGAGTTAGTGGTTTTTTTTGAAACCCAGCATAAGCTTTTTCCAATTCCCCAGCAAAACCGCCAGTAATTCGCCCTTGTTGATATTCAGCGTAATTTTTCCCAAAACTAGCGCCGGGTGAACCACTCAGAGTTAGTTGCAGAGGTGATTGATGCAAGAACTTTTTATCTTCACCGACTAAAAAAATCAAATGGCGAGTATAAATTTTAAATTTAAGTTTATCAGCTAAAAACTCTTCTTTGTAATCTTTGTATGTACCTAATCTAATCTTGGTTTCCCGATCTTGTACCGACAACGGACCACGACGCACTATCACTAATCTAGGAGTAGTAGTAATAAATATTGTTTCTACTTCTCCAGAACTAAATTCATGTTCCACCTGTTGCCAATTATCATCTGGCTGAAATCCAACAGATTGAGCATTATCGCGGCTAATCGCTAAACCATAGCTTTGTAAACCATCTGTACCATACCGAGGATTGATCATTAAACCCCAGGGAATCACTTGGGACGGTGGGGCGTTGAACTTTTCGTCTTCAAAGTCGAATTTAGCAGATGCTTTCATGATTTTAGAATATCAGTGTGTTTAATTTAATAAGTCTATCGTTTGTACCATATTTTGTACCATCTATCTCCGGTATCAGGCACTTTGTGAATTAGATTGTAACAATTTCCGTTTAAATCCATTAATTCATCCCTTCTTATCTGCGTTTATCTGCGTTTATCTGCGTTCAATTATTCTTAATCTCCTACTCTATTTGATATTAGGGCAATTCATCAATTACCCTAACAACTTATCTCAACTACAATGCACCAGCCGCAGTTTTATCGAGAACACTATTACTTAAATGCCCAGTAATATTCATCGCTTGCAAAACTGGATAACCTTGAATACCGTCAGGATAATCAATCACACTCACAGCACCATTACCTTGACGGAAGTTCCAGAAATTCTCGTTAGATAAACCCAGAATATGGCATAGTAAGGTTTTATTAGTGGCATCATGGGCAACGACTAATCCTAGTTGTAATTGCTGGGTTTGGGCATTTTCAACTATAGTATTCCAATCAGCAACACTACGTTCTTTTACCTGTGTTAAATTTTCTCCTTGTGGCATTTGCACATTGGCGGGGATTGTGCGCCAACTTTCTAATTCTCCAGGAAATTCTTGCTCAATTTCTGATTCAAATTTGCCTTCCCAAAGTCCGTGACTAATTTCTCTCAAACCAGCAAATAGTTCTAAGTTTAAACTGGCATGATACTTTAAGATAATTTCCGCTGTTTCCTTGGGACGGGACATCGTGCTGCTAACTGCAAAATCAATATTTACGTCTTTGAGAAATTCTGCGGCTTTTGCGGCTTGGTTTCTACCATGATCATTGAGGGGAATATCAATTTGTCCTTGAAATTTACCTTGACGATTCCATTCCGTTTCCCCATGACGGACTAATAATAATCTTACACCTTTGTGACCAGGACGTAGAGAAGGGAAAGTTTCACCCAGATGTTGGGTTTGATTCATAGATTCTAACTGCACAGTTTCGCCTAAACCACCGGCAAAATTCAAAATACTAATACCGCAGTTAGACTGTTGTAAACAATGGTAACGACTGGGGGAAATTCCCAACGCGGTGCTAATTAAGGCACGATTGATGCCATTATGACCCACAATCAGGATAGTTTCCCCTTGGTGTTGGGGGAGAATATCTTGCCAAAATTGCTTGGCTTGGGCGTATAAAGCCAGAACCGGGAAATGTTCTTTAGTTCCTGAAGGTTCATCTAAAACCATGCGAAACTCGTGGGGATGTTTTTTCCAGGTGCGGTAATCTTCAGTAAACTGTTCTTGGACTTCACTTGTAGTCATTCCTACCCATAAGGGTAAATCAACTTCTACCAACTGTTCATCAATTTGAATGACAGCAGATTGTGTAGCCAATTGACTGCGGATAATTTCGGCTGTGGATTTAGCTCGCTGGAGGGGACTACTATAAATAGCTTGAAAGGAAATACTACTGAGGGCAATACCAGCTTGACTGGCATCATTTTGACCTTTGGCGGTTAAAGATGAGGCATCAGTACGCCCTTGAATACGTTTTTCTATATTGTAGGTACTTTGACCATGACGCACGATGATCACACGGGTCATTTTTTTTGTTTCCTCTATGCAAAGCCCTAATTTTACTACAAAATGTTCCGACTGGGCGATCACTCTCCCTGCTGATGATCTTTAAAATACAGACTTAATAATTAAGATAGGCTAAATTAATGGCTAACCTGTAATTTTAAACAACATAATTCATCTATTTTAACTAGCTGAATAGGTGGAAGTAGAATAGCTATATTTGCTTCCGGTTCTAGAGCAAAAAATATTCAGAAGGAATAGGAATCAATAGGGAACAGAAAAAACTCATGTTTAGAAACATGAGATTGAAATAATGACACTATTTTTTTGGGCTACGCATCTTTTAAAAACATCCTTTTTTGACTGAGATTTAAACTCTGAAAATTTAGTTTCTTATCTGTTCCCTATTCCCTGTTCCCTGTTCCCCGTCCCTTTTTTTGTAAACAATGACTGTCAATCATTACGACTTTATCATCGTTGGTACTGGTGCTGGAGGTGGAACTTTAGCCTACAAATTAGCATCCAGCGGCAAGAAAATTTTAGTTTTAGAACAAGGTAATTTTTTACCTAAAGAAAAAGCTAATTGGGATACTCAAGAAGTTTCTCGGAAAGAACGCTATCGGACTAGTGAACTATGGTACGACAAACACGGGAAAGCTATCAAACCGCTCACACATTATTATGTAGGTGGTAATACTAAATTTTATGGTGGGACTTTGTTTAGATTGCGTGAACGAGATTTTGAAAAGGTTATTCATGAAGATGGGATTTCTCCAGAATGGCCATTAAAATATCAAGATTTCGCTCCCTACTATGACGAAGCAGAAAAACTCTATGATGTACATGGTAAGCGAGGACTTGACCCTACTGAACCGCAGATTAATCAAGAATATCCTTTTTCACCATTGAGTCATGAGCCTTATATTCAAGAAGTCCATGATTCTTTAAAATATCAAGGTTTTCATCCTTTTTATCAACCACTGGCTATCAAACTCAATGAGGTAAATCGGAGTTTAAGTGCTTGTATTCGTTGTCATACTTGTGATGGTTTTCCGTGTTTAATTGATGGTAAAGCTGATGCGGATATTAATTGTGTTCGTCCAGCAATGAATTATCCAAATATCACATTAATAACTGAAGCAAAGGTAGTATGTTTACATACTAGCCCATCGGGTCGAGAAGTGACTGGAGTGGAAGTAGAAATAGGAAATCAACGGCAGATATTTTCTGGGGATATTGTGGTATTAGCTTGTGGTGCAGTTAATTCGGCATTGCTGTTACTGAAATCTGCTAATGAGCAACACCCCAATGGATTAGCTAATAGTTCTAATCTTGTGGGACGCAATTACATGACACATAATTTTGCTGTGGTTATGACTTTGAGTACCCAGCCCAATCATCCGGTTTTCCCAAAAACTTTGGCTATTACTGATTTTTATTGGGGAAATCAAGATTTTACTTATCCGATGGGGAGTGTGCAATTACTTGGTGGGGCAAATAAGGATAAAATACTTGCTTATGGTCCGCCTTTGATGCCTAATTTTATAGCTGAGGCTATAGCTAATCATTCTCTATCTTGGTTAGTGATCACAGAGGATTTACCAGATTTTAACAATAGGGTTTTGAGTAGAAATGGGCAGGTTTTCCTGGAATATACTCATAATAATCAAAGGGCTTTTAATAAATTAATTCAGCAATGGATTCAGGTTTTACAATCAATTTCTGTCTTTAAATCAATGGGAACTTTACATATTCCTCAAAAAATGGGTTTAAGAGAAGTGACTCATCAATGTGGTACTTGTCGTTTTGGTGAAGATGCAAATACTTCGGTTTTGGATATCAATTGTCGGACTCATGATGTTGATAATCTTTATGTTGTTGATGGGAGCTTTTTTCCTTCTAGTGCTGCGGTAAATCCTTCATTAACTATTATTGCTAATGCTTTGCGGGTGGGAGAATATTTGTTGACAAGGATATAGTATTTGTGGTGGGGATGGGATACAATTAAGGGCGGGGAAACCCCTACAGGTCACGGTAAGCATTTTTTGTCAGAATCAGGATGCCTAGGATTAAAGGATGTACAGGATGAAAATAGGGATTTTATCACTAATTACCTATTGGCGATCGCCTGCGTGGCGTAGCCATAGTCGAAGTATCAGCCTTAACTAGATAACTAGCAATTTGAGTTAATAATATTTTTGATTGGTTTAAAAATTTGAAATGTCTAGCGTATCCATAATTAGACAAGTCAACTTTTAAAAGTGGATGATAAAAAAAGTGTTATGGTGATCTGTCGTTATTTGATAATAATACCTGAGTTCCGTCTGCTCCTCTAGCAAAATCTAAACTGTCTAAATGCTGCATAGTTGAAAATATATATCTAATCTAAAAAGATAATTCTTGAAATAACTCTATCAAAGGCAGATTAAAATTAGGAATAACATCTTCTCCATTAAGACTATCTTCCAATTGCAAAAGCTGTGATGGCTTAGGTTTGCGATAAACTAATACACATTCTTCATCTGGCAAAATTACCCATGCTAAACGAGTTCCGTTTTCAAAATACTCTACTAATTTATTATGAATTTCTTCAAAAGTATTATTAGGAGAAATAATTTCTACAGCTAAATCAGGAGTGCCATCAAAAAAACCTTTGGGTAATCGTTTTAAACCTTGTAACCTTTCTTTATCAATAAAAGCCAGATCAGGTGATATTTTGTTACCAGTTTTCATTTTAAAAGCAGTGCTAGAATCACAAGTTATACCGAGTTTATGATCACGCACAAAACCTGTTAAAAAATATCCAAGAGTTAGAGCTAAGTAGCCATGTTCTACACCTGAATTTGCCACAATAATTAGCTCTCCGTCCACATATTCATAAAGATGATCATTTTCCTGCAATAACATAAATTGCTCATCTGTCAAAGCCTGATGATTAGCTAAAGGTTGAATTAATTCTAAATTTGTGATTGCAGCTTGTGTCATTAGATTTAACTCCACAGATGAAACTAATATCAACAATTATACAGCCCTGGCGAATAGAATATGGCTTCGCCTCCCGTTAGGGATACACGACTATACAAACAAAGTCCGCCTGCGCGGACTAAGATTAAATTAAGGTCTTTAACCTGCGAAGGCAGGTTTTGTTTGTGTAGATGCGGTTTCTAACCGCCGATTTCACTTCCAATTAAAAAAATACCCTTAGAGGATGTTTTAAAAGTATTAGATGAAACCGATAATCTCCAAAAACCTAACCCCCCTGCCCCCTTCCCTACGAGGGAAGGGGGTTTTCAAAGCCTCTCCCCGCTTCGGGGAGAGGTTTGGA
>NZ_JADEWA010000162.1:0-10796 GCF_015207865.1 Dolichospermum sp. LEGE 00246 | reverse complement strand
GTTGGATGATTGTTTGTGGGGATTTTGGAGATGATTTTGTCTGAATCAGGATTTTCAGGATTTCAGGATTTACAGGATGTTGTTGGATGATTGTTTGTGGGAAGTTGGGATTTTTCAGGATGTTGTTTAATGGTTGTTTGTGGGGATTTTGGAGATGATTTTGTCTGAATCAGGATATCCAGGATTTACAGGATTTACAGGATGTTGTTGGATGATTGTTTGTGAGAAGTTGGGATTTTTCAGGATGTTGTTTAATGATTGTTTGTGGGGATTTTGGAGATGATTTTGTCTGAATCAGGATATCCAGGATGGGTAATTGGTAATTGCGAAAATGCTGTAAACTAACCATCTAAAGAAGAGCATAAAACAACATCTTTAAAATATTCCAACTTCCAAAAATCCCCACTTCCTCAAAAACAATCTTTCCATCACATCCTGTAAATCCTTTAATCCTGAACATCCTGATTCAGACAAAAAAATCCCCACTTCCTCAAAAACAATCCTTAAATCACATCCTGAAAATCCTCAAATCCTGAACATCCTGATTCAGACAAAAAAATCCCCACTTCCCAAAAACAATCCTTAAATCACATCCTGTAAATCCTCAAATCCTGAACATCCTGATTCAGACAAAAAAATCACCACTTCCCAAAAACAATCTTTAAATCACATCCTGAAAATCCTCAAATCCTGAACATCCTGATTCAGACAAAAAAATCCCCACTTCCTCAAAAACAATCCTTAAATCACATCCTGTAAATCCTTTAATCCTGAACATCCTGATTCAGACTAAAAAAATCCCCACTTCCTCAAAAACAATCCTTAAATCACATCCTGTAAATCCTCAAATCCTGAACATCCTGATTCAGACAAAAAAATCCCCACTTCCTCAAAAACAATCCTTAAATCACATCCTGTAAATCCTCAAATCCTGAACATCCTGATTCAGACAAAAAAAATCCCCACTTCCTCAAAAACAATCCTTAAATCACATCCTGTAAATCCTCAAATCCTGGATATCCTGATTCTGACAAAAAAATCCCCACTTCCTCAAAAACAATCTTTCCATCACATCCTGTAAATCCTCAAATCCTGGATATCCTGATTCTGACAATTAAGCGACAAAAGGATTAATTGTATTCAGAAATTCTGCTTCTGCTTGTTGAGCATAATATAGATCCCAGCGAACTTGTAAATTCATCCAGAAATCAACAGATATTCCAAAAAACCTGGATAACCGCAGTGCTAAACTGGGTGTGATATGCTGTTTACCTGCTATTAAATCTACAATTTGCTGTTCTGTAACACCAATAGACTCAGCTACTTTTTGGGGTGTTAAACCTTTATGGATCATAAACTCTTCTAATAACATTTCTCCAGGATGGGTAGGAGGACGATGGGTTGGGATTTTCATAAATGTGATTAATACCTCAATGATAATCTACAATTTCCACAGCATCTGCCCCTAATTCTTGCCAAAAAAAGCAAATTCGATATTGATCATTAATCCGAATACTATACTGACCTTCTCTATCACCTTTTAATGCTTCTAGACAATTACCTGGGGGAATTTTTAAATCTTCTAGGCTTGTAACTGAGTCTAATTGATCTAGTTTACGAACTGTACGCTTCCAAAGGGATGAGGGACAGGTTTTTCGAGCAGCTTTAGAATCTTTACCATCGAAAATGTCTTGTGTACCCAAGTTCTTGAAAGCATGAATCATTTATAAACGTTGGTTTTACTGCTTTGAATAATTGGATAAATAAAAGTCTTATATATATGGGCGCACACTTTTTCACTCATAACATAAGCATAGTCGAAACTGAGAACTTTGTCAATAAATAAATTTTGAAACACGCTTTAAAACGAGTCGGGTTTAAAAGAGGATTTGGGGGTTGACATTTGATTTTAAATTTGTTATCATAGAACTGACAAGGAAGAACTATCATAAAATAATTAATATAAATCATGTCAAAACAGACCCTGGGTTTAGAACAAAACCTATATGATTATTTGCTTTCAATTTCCCTGCGCGAACCAGCTATTTTAACCCAACTGCGTCAAGAAACTGCTCAAATGCCCAGGTCTATCATGCAAATATCTCCTGAACAGGGGCAATTCATGGCATTATTAATTAAGTTAATAGGAGCAAAAAAAACCTTAGAAGTAGGTGTATTTACTGGCTATAGTTCCTTAGTAGTGGCTTTGGCTTTACCCACAGATGGTAAAATAGTCGCCTGTGATGTTAGTGAAGAGTATACCAGTGTAGCTCGACGTTATTGGCAAGAAGCGGGAGTAGCTGATAAAATTGATTTGCATATTGCCCCAGCTTTAGAAACATTAGATAAGTTATTGACAGCAGGGGAAGCGGAAACTTTTGACTTTGCGTTTATTGATGCTGACAAAAGTAACTATGATAATTATTATGAGCAATGTCTTGAATTAATTCGTCCCGGTGGATTAATTGCTATTGATAATGTGTTGTGGTCAGGTAAAGTTGCAGATACAGAAATACAAGATAATCAAACTAACAAAATTAGGGCGTTGAATCGCAAATTACATCAAGACTGCCGAATTACCCTGAGTTTAGTTCCCATAGCCGACGGATTAACCTTAGCGATGAAAAATTAGGAAAATCAACCAAATGGAAGAACTACTTACACTCAAAGAACTCCTGCACCAAGGCAATATCACAGAAGCCTTATTGATTGTCGAAGAATTAGAAGAAATGAGCAAATCTGATAAACTGAATAAAATATTTAGCTATGGCATCATTTTACTTCTACACCTAATTAAACAAGCTGCTGAAAATCGCACCACTAGGTCTTGGAATCTTTCTATTCGCAATTCTGTCAAACAAATTCAACGCAGTAATTCCCGTGAAAAAGCGAAAGGAACTTACATGAGTGAAACAGAATTAGCAGAAACCCTAGAAGATGCTTATGATTTAGCATTAGAAAAAGCAGCAATCGAAGCTTTTGAAGGTCAATACGAAGCAGAAGAATTAAGCAAATTAGTCCAACAAGAAGAAATCATAAAAAAGGCAATGAACTTAATTTGGGAAAGATAAATAAGACCCCTGACTTCTTTTTTATCTTCTTCAAGTGAGGCATAATGGGAGGGAATTAACCGCAGATGGAAGAGGATAGACGCAGATAAACGCAGATAAATTTGTACTTCATTAGATTAAGAGGCATTGCTGAATTGATGTATGAAAGTAGAAAATTCCATCTCTTGAACTCTTACTCTCTGCGCCTCTGCGTCTCTGCGAGAGATAAATTCATACTTTTATTCAGCAACGCCGATTAAGAAATGTTCTAAATCTCCAATTTATCCCCCCGAATTGAATAATCTAACAATTCCATTGGGTGCATAACAGAAATAGTTTTCCCCTGTAAATACTTACTAATCTGCAAACTACAACCAGGATTAGGAGAAGCAATTAAATCAGCACCAGTATTGATTAAATTCTGGGCTTTTTGTTTACCTAATTCCTCCGCAACTTCTGGTTGTAACATATTATAAATACCCGCACTACCGCAACACAAAGCCGCGTCTATGGGTTCTTTCAAAGTCACACCAGGAATTTGTTTTAACAGTTGACGGGGTTGAACACTAATTTTTTGACCATGTAATAAATGACAAGCATCTTGATAAACTAAATTGATATTTTTCTCAGTTAAAGGTGAAAGTTTAGCAGTTAAACCCACATTAACTAAAAACTCCTGTGAATCTTTCACTTTCGCTGCAAATGCTTTGGCTCTTTCCGCATATTCGGGATCATCTGCTAAAATATGACCATATTCCTTCAAAGTATGACCACAACCAGCAGCGTTAATAATCACAAAATCAACATTAGTATCAGCAAAACTATCAATCATTTGTCTGGCTAATGTTTTAGCTTGTTCCGTTTGTCCTTGGTGTTCAGGAAGTGCAGCACAACAACCTTGAGATTTAGGAATTACCACCTCACAACCATTTGCAGTTAATACTCTTACAGTTGCTTCATTCACACCAGAGAAAAACAGCCTTTGCACACATCCTAAAATTACACCCACGCGATATCTTTTTTCACCCTTCGCTGGGATGATATCTGGTAAATTATCCTGAAAAGATTTAAGAGTAATTTCCGGTAAAATAGATTCCATAGCAGCTAACCGGGGAGATATAGCCTTAATTAACCCAGTTGCTTGTAATACCTTAGAAATTCCTAACTTTTGATAAACTAATAAAGGAAAAAGTAAAATTCTTAAAAGATCAGGATTAGGAAACAGAGAAAAAATCAATTGTCGAACCAACTTATCAGGTAAACTGCGACTATAATTCCTCTCCACCTGATGTCTAGTAGCCGAAATCAACTTATCATACTGGACACCAGAAGGACAAGTAGAAACACAAGCCAGACAACCCAAACAAGAATCAAAATGTTCAACAGTAGCCGTATTGAGAGCAATTTCACCCTCATTAATAGCATCCATTAAATAGATACGTCCCCTGGGAGAATCCATCTCCTTTCCTAATATCCGATAACTAGGACAAGTAGACAAACAAAAACCACAATGAACACAACTATCAATTAACTTTGCATCAGGTGGACAATTACCATCAAAACCCTTTAAATTCTTAATACTAGCAGTATTATTATTCACCGAACCTTCCGAAACTTGCATTTATATTCCTCCCCTCTTAACCTCTGTGACCTCTGTGCCTCTGCGGTTCGTTTATTAAAACTTAAATCCCACCCACAAACCGACCAGGACTTAAAATATTTTGAGAGTCAAACTGTTCCTTAATGCGGCGCATTACCTGCAACCCATTACCAGTATACCCCCAAACATCAAACCTTTCCTTGAACTCAACAGGCGCAGATAAAACACTTAAAAAACCAGAATTTGCTGCACATAAATTCCGCAAAGGCAAAATCTGATCTTGATTTTCTAAACGCACCAAACCTAAACCACTACTAATATGAATTAAACCGACTTCTATTTGATTGATAATTTCCACAGCAGCAGTTGGTAATAAACCTATTTTGCAGGTAATCGTAGATTCTGAAACATGAGAATGTATTTGTTCTGGTAATCGTTGCCATAAATCAGCTTCATCATTTCCTGAATAAATTACTCCATGTAAACCTAATTTTTCGCCAATTGCTAAAAGTCGTTTTGACTGTTCTTGAACACTTTCGCTAATAGTTTGAAAACGGGCAATTAAACCTATTCCTGTCCCCAAATCCAAATTAGTAACTAACTTACTTGATAATAAATCTGCTTGAGTTGGTGTTAATTCCGAACCTTGTAAAGTTCTTACTGCTTGGGATATGGCTTCTGGCTTCCCAGTTAATATAACAGTTCCCGAAGTTTCAGGAATGGGATAAACGCGAAAAGTGACTTGGCTGATAATTCCTAATGTACCGTAAGCGCCAGTAAATAATTTCATTAAGTCGTAACCAGCTACATTTTTTACAACTCGTCCCCCAGCTTTAGCGATTTGTCCATCTGCGCGGATAAAAGTTATACCTAAAAGTTGGTCACGCACACCATAACGTTGACGCAGAGAACTGGTGTCAGCGGTAGCGACAATACCGCCTATGGTAGCAGAATCAGGAAAAGCCGGATCAAGTGCTAAAAATTGGTGATGTTTAGCCAAAATCTCCTGAATCTGGGCAAATTTCATCCCTGCTTCCACGGTGACAGTTAAATCACCCACAGCGTGTTCTATGAGTTGGTTAATACGTTCGGTGCTGACAATAATATCAATATTTTTAGCTAAACCACCCCAATTGATTTTACTACCACTACCACAAGTGAGAACACGCCATTTGTGACTGTTGGCAGTGGTGAGAACGGTGGCTAATTCTGCTTGGCTATGGGGATAAATCACACAACTAGGCTGGCTTTTGGAGTCTATTCCTTGTTGGATATGATGCTGTTGGGTGGGGGTAAGATTTTCCCAAGATATAATGGAGGTTTCAGGGCTGAGAATAGAAATTAAAGTAGATGCTATTGAATTCATTAGTCTATTGTTTATATCCTTCTTAATTAATTTAATATGAATTGTATTTCGCACAAAGGAACAAAGTCATAAAATTAGGGCGGGGAAACCCCAACCCTACGTGACAATTAGCCTTTATCTAAGCGCAGCACAGCCATAAAAGCTTCCTGGGGTACATCTACTGTACCTATAGCTTTCATGCGTTTTTTTCCTTTGGCTTGCTTCTGTAATAGTTTCTTTTTGCGGCTGATGTCGCCACCGTAGCATTTAGCTAACACATCTTTTCGCATGGCGGGGATATGTTCACTGGCGATAACTTTTGCGCCAATGGAAGCTTGAATGGGGACTTTGAATTGATGACGGGGAATTAGTTCTTTGAGTTTTTCCGCCATTGATCTACCGACATTGTAGGCTTTATCTCTGTGAACGATCATGGCTAGGGAATCCACTGGATCACCGTTAATCATGATATCCAATTTTACTAAAGGATTTTCTCGGTAGCCAATCAGATGATATTCCATACTGGCGTAACCGCGAGAACGGGATTTCATTTGATCAAAAAAGTCGGTAACAACTTCGGCTAAAGGCAATTCATAGGTGAGTGTGGTCCGTCCTTGGGTGAGATATTTCATATCTTTGAAGATACCGCGACGGTTTTGAGACAACTCCATTAAAGAACCAACGTAGATTTCGGGAGTAATCATTTCTACTTTGACGTAGGGTTCTTCAATTCTGTCGCGCTCATTGGGGTTAGGTAAGCGGCTAGGATTATCAATGTACAGTTCTTCCCCTTTGATGGTGACGACTTTGTAAACCACTGAGGGGGCGGTAATGATTAAATCTAGGTTATACTCACGCTCTAAGCGTTCCTGGACGATTTCCATGTGCAGTAATCCCAAAAACCCGCAACGGAAGCCAAAACCCATTGCACTGGAGGTTTCTGGCTCATACTGTAATGCGGCATCATTGAGTTCTAGTTTTTCTAAGGCTTCCCGCAAGTCTTCAAACTGATCTGCGTCTATGGGGAACATTCCACAAAATACCATGGGATTGGCTTCTGCGTAACCAGGTAAGGCTTCAGTGGCTTTGTTTTTGCATAGGGTAATGGTATCTCCTACTCTGGCATCAGCTACGGCTCTAATCGCTGCACCTAAATAACCTACTTCTCCGGCATGGAGTTCTTCAACTGGCTTTTGGGTGGGAGAGAGTACGCCTAGTTCCTCAATGACATATTCTTTACTCGATGCCATTAAGTAGATGCGATCGCCTTTTTTGACAGTACCATCCATGACCCGGAAATAAACAATTACACCCCGGTAACTATCATAGTAACTATCAAAAATCAGCGCTCGCAGGCTTTCATTTACAGTATCAGCAGGTGGGGGAACTCGTTTGACAATTGTTTCTAAAATCTCAGTAATGCCAATTCCCTCTTTCGCTGAAGCTAAAATTGCACCACTGCAATCTAAACCAATAATTTCTTCAATTTCGCCAATTACTCGCTCTGGTTCTGCTCCTGGTAAATCAATTTTATTTAAAACTGGGATAATTTCTAGATTACTCTCTAGAGCTAAATACACATTGGCTAGGGTTTGCGCCTCTACACCTTGGGACGCATCCACAACTAACAATGCCCCTTCACAAGCCACAAGGGAACGGGACACTTCATAGGAGAAGTCTACGTGACCAGGAGTATCAATTAAATTGAGAACGTACTGCTGACCATCCTTGGCAGTATAATTCATCCGGGCAGCTTGCAGCTTAATTGTAATGCCGCGCTCCCGTTCCAAATCCATGTTATCGAGAAACTGCTCTTTCATCTGTCTATCTTCTACAGTCCCAGTAGCCTGTAGCAACCGATCTGCGAGAGTTGATTTCCCGTGATCAATGTGAGCAATAATACAAAAGTTGCGAATGCGATCTGCGGGAACGTCAGTCATATACCATCTTTGCTCTAAAGCAAACCAAAGTGAAAGCTATTTACTTCATGTATTTTAACACAAACAGCAGAAGTCCAAGGAACAGGGAACAGGGAACAGGGAACAGGGAACAGGGAACAGGGAACAGGGAACAGGGAACAGGGAACAGGGAACAGGGAACAGGCAGGAAGCAAAAATTAATTACCCATTACCCATTACCCATTACCTCTTCCTCATTCCCTGCTATGACAACTTACGCTATTATTTAGAATCTGTTTCTAGCTCCTAATGTTGATGACTCAGCAGTTTACAATTGAATACACTCAATTATAAATATCATAACTGCTGGACAACAGTTTCAATAAACCTATTTCAAAGTATTTAAACCCATGAATATGCAAGAACAACCCAATAGTGCAGATAAAAAACGCGCTGAGAAGACAGAAATCGCTCTTAATCTAGATTCTGAATTAATAGAGCAAATTCAACATCTAACTAATGATCCCAGTAAGGTGATTGAGGTGGCTATTCGTCAATGGTTACGGGGTGATTTTAATAGAGATGATGAGTTAACACGTACCCCTCTACGAACACCTGTTCCCCCTCGTGGTGAATGGAATGATTAAACCGACTTGACAGGTATCAGCTAATAATAAGAAATGTAAAAATTAATCTCTTAAATGCCAGAAAAGTCAAAAATCTACCCTTGAAAAATGTAAAACCTGTAAA
Source organism: Dolichospermum sp. LEGE 00246 (assembly GCF_015207865.1). Classification (NCBI taxonomy): domain Bacteria; kingdom Bacillati; phylum Cyanobacteriota; class Cyanophyceae; order Nostocales; family Aphanizomenonaceae; genus Dolichospermum; species Dolichospermum sp. LEGE 00246. Next base: position 2,153 of record NZ_JADEWA010000162.1, on the reverse strand, counting down.
AGTTTATGCCAGAATTTAATTTCTCAAAATCTGGAATCTAGTAATTTTATGAGCGATCGCTCATCAGCAACTCTGGGAGCAGAGTTAGTATATACTCAAGATGCCTCTGGACGCTATTTGACTTTTTATTGGCAACACAGCCAATACTTAGAGTGTGATCCCCAGAAGATAGTTGATGTCCTCAATGAAAATGATAGCTTTGCTCCAGTAGATAAGGTTGTTTATCTAGAAAATTTACACCGGATTTTGAGCAGTTCTGTGCCGGAAAGGGTGAAATACTGGTTTAAATGCCCGAATATCGAATTATTAGAGTTGGAATTGACAATTACGCCGATTCTGCCGCAATTTGGTCAGCCCACAACTACAGTTTTGGTAATAGGTAGGTTGTTACCATCAAAAATTAATCCTCAAGATGTGAATCAGGCACTTGAACCGCCAACAGCACTTGAGTTAGCTTTACGATTGCAGCGACATCAAAGGTTATTAAACAAAATCACCAGAAATATTCGTCGGACACTGGATTTAGATGTTATTTGGCAACAAACAGTTGATAGCTTGGGAAAAAGACTCAACCTAGAACGCTGTATTATTTGCCCTTATCAACCCCCTAATACCAAGGTTCAGATAATTGCGGAGTATCATCAACCAGAGCAAATTTCTATTCTTGACTCAGAAATAGATATATCTTCTGAGCCGGCTTTTGCTCAAGCATTAGCGACTTTAGAGCCTGTGGTAATGGCAGTTTCATTTAATCACCAATCTCCACAGTCTCAATCTCTAGTTGTTGCGACTTGTTACAAAGACAAAGCTAATGGTTTAGCTGCTCTTAGTTTTGTTGATAAATGCCATCCACTAACACAAGCAGAATTAGAATTAGCCAGGGAAGTGGCAGATCAGTTAGGAACAGCGATCGCTCATGCTACCTTATATCAAGAACTAGAAGAATCCCGACAAAAAGCTGAAGAAGTTTCTCGCTTAAAAAGCGAATTTCTGGCTAATGTCTCCCACGAAATTCGGACTCCTCTCAATGGCATGATTGGCTTCTTAAGGCTAATTTTAGAAGGAGTTACAGATGATGCTCAAGAACAACATGAGTTTATTTTAGAAGCTCATGAATTATCTTTGCATCTGTTAAATATCCTCAATGATATTTTGGACTTTGCTAAAATTGAAGCAGGTAAAATGGAATTAGACTGTTCACCAGTCAATCTCAAAGAATTATTTGATGACGTTGAAGGCTTTACCCGTCAGCAAGCGGAGGTGAAAAATATTAGTTTTCACATGGAAATGCCTGCAATTTCTGATGCAATTATTGTTCAAGGCAACTATAGGAGATTATTACAAGTAATGCTAAATTTAGTAGGTAATGCTATTAAATTTACCCATGAAGGTAGTATTAATATTAGTGCTGATTTAATACCGAAAAAACACCCTACAACAGTCAAAGTTCGCGTTGTTGACACAGGTATTGGTGTTTCCTTAGATAAGCAAGATAAGCTATTTCAATTATTTTCTCAAATTGATGGTTCTCGGACTCGTCACTATGGTGGTACAGGTTTAGGACTCACCATATCCCAAAAGCTCATAGAAGCAATGGGTGGTGAGGTACATTTTTATAGTCTAGGTGAGGGACTCGGTTCAACTGTGACTTTCACTGTGCCACTGTATCAACAACCATTGATGGTTTAGGTAATGGGTAATGGGTAATGGGTAATGGGTAATGGGTAATGGGTAATGGGTAATGGGTAATGGGTAATGGGTAATGGGTAATGGGTAATGGGTAATGGGTAATGGGAATTAATGGTTTTCGATAGAGTTTATTTCTTGTAGGGTTTGCCAGCCGGCGTACCATTGGGAATTATCTTGTAATAATTTAGCATTTAACCAAAAGCGTACTTGAGGATCACAAGCTGCTACCATTTCTGCATATACCCATTTACCCTGATTTTTGCGGTTAACAACCTGAAAATGTCGCCAACCATCAACTTTTTTTTGTGCAGTCCATTTAGAACCCAGCAAGTAAGGAAATTTTTGTTTTTTAGTCATTTGTTCGTTGTCAGTGGTCATTTGCCAGTGGTCAGTTGTTAATAACTCCTCTTACCCATTACCCATTACCCATCACCTGTAAAGTTTTATATCAGATATTTTATAAT
>NZ_JADEWA010000015.1:0-28869 GCF_015207865.1 Dolichospermum sp. LEGE 00246 | reverse complement strand
ATAGTATCGTTGCATTTGTACCTCAATCTCACCAGGGTAAGTTTGCATCATCTATCAGTTCATCCATCTACCCCTCTAGTGTATAGCTATCATTGGCAGTATTACACCTTATTTAATCCACGATCCTAAGAGGGTGTTTGAAAAGTCATGATTGCTGTATCAAATGTTCTACCCCTCCCTAACCCTCCCCTTGTGAAGGGGAGGGAACTGGTTTTTCTTTTTTCCCCCTTCATAAGGGGAAAGGGGGGTAAAAATATGATGAAAATTACGGAATAAAACTTTTAAAACATTCTCCAATGGGATAACGTTGTTTCGTTGTTTCCAAGTTATAAGTAATTGGACAAAAATATTTACAGTCATTGCGAGGGGAGGGAAGCAATCACAACCCTGGCGATTGCTTCATTTCACTTCATTTCACTTCGTTCCATATGGCTAACGCCAGGCAATGCTTACGCAATGACATTGTGTAATTAATTCTGTCTCACTACTTATCTTATCAGATCAGTAATTCAGTATGTGCGAATTTAACGAAGTTAAGTAAATTTCGTTAATAACAATTTTGGAAGTGATAGCATAACTGGGTTGTAGGCTTATGTAAAAAAATAACTAAACTTTTTAAACATCCCCTAAAGAAGTATGATTCGTTTTTGAATAATAATCACATTCCCAAATAAAAGCAACAGCAAAAACAGCCAATTTCAGAAAAAATTCTTTAAAATGGTATAAAGTTGAAGCACGCAAAAACTAAGATCAATGTCAATCCATCTAAAGATAGATATCAAAGTACCGATATTGACTGGAGTTTAGATACTAAGTAGGTTGGCGTTGAAAATTGTCGTTATGGCAAGGCAAAAGACAATACTTCGACTTCGCTCAGTAACCAGGCAAGAGGCAAGAGTGAAGAGGGTTTGGGCGATTTTACGTTTCTTTACACAGTTTGGTTTTATTGTGTTCACCTACTCAGTAAGTAATTATAAAAGTGTTATTCTTTAATTTACTGTCTCTGTAGCAAGAATACGCAAAAGTTCTAGGGAATGGGATTTAAGCCTAAAGATAGAGTTAGACTTAAAGTGAGGGGTGTAAAAGTTAGGTATATGGTGTCATTGAGAAAGCAAAGAAGGTACCAGAGCCGAAAGTGATAACTATCAATAAGCTTAGGTCAGTAACCCAGCCCTAAAGGGACTGGGCTTGCAAGAGTAATCAAGCAAGCCGTGCTGACCAGACCACCCTGAGTTTACTCTCATCGTAGCCGTTATTTGAGTCACGACACCCACCGAATGCGTTCGCGCCAGCGTGCCGTCAGGCATAGCTAGTTCCCCGCTCTGTCATTTGCAATTAAACAGTTTTAAGGTCACTGAAACAGTGTTGCAAGTCTAAAAAGCTCTTATAACTGGTCGTTCGCGCAGCGTGCCGGAGGCATCTAGCTAACATTACCCCAGAAATGGGAGGCACATCGCGTGCAAAACATTATGCGTACAGAGTTGGGAATTTTGAATCGGTAATTGTCCCGTTGAGAGTACATCACAAAGGTACCCCGAATTTCTTAACTCCAAGGCGGTAATGAAAAAATATTCAAGGCGGTTAAAACCGCTCGTGCCGTTTCCCTCTCAGGGCTAAAGCCACTGAGTTTCCCACTTACCGGGTATTCTTATGACTACGGTTACATCTCAGTAGTGATGTCGGTGCTTTGTGGAGAAAGCCGACATAGGATAGGTTGGCGTTAATCACCATCATGCTTAACAAAAATACAATACAAAAATACGATGATGTTGGCATCTATGGAATACCACGCTTCCTGCAAATTCAGGACACCCAAAGCTATCAACACAGCAGCGCCGACTAAGGCAATAGTGGTACGGTTTATCCATAGGTACGGGATGTAACTGAGAGCTAAACCTGGTTAGGTTAAAGATAATGCGCTGTAAATGGCAAATTTAGCAAAAATTACTGTCTAAAGTTTGCTGTTTGAGAGTATTTTTCCTGATCCTATTTATTGATAATTATTGCTATAATAAGTTTTGTTGCAGTTAACAGAAATCACACCCAAAGGCAGATGTCTTCACTAAAATTTTAACTGTGCCAAGTTGCTAATGAAATTGAATGAACGCAGTATTGCTTTTTGGGAAATTATGGTCAGAGTGACTTATTAACATAATAAATTCAACCATAGGAAGCAGTTAATTAGACTTTTTACAGAATTTCTGTAATAATCCTGTTTTTCGGTTTAGGTTCTTGTCATATTACATATTCATCAATGAGGTGAATACCCTCACAACAAAAGAGGAATTACCATGAATGTATCTAAAAATACTAACAAAAACATTTTTCTAGCAAGTTGGATTTCTCTACATCCAGTAGACGCTAGTGAAGCTAATATGACTCCGTTACACCATGTTGCAGCCCAGCCGGCTTGGGACTTTTTACGTCCTTTGCGTAATTGGTTGGATAATATTCAGGTGCGCGATCGCCTATTAGCTCATCGTCTCTGTAAATACATTCCGGCTCAGTGTCCATTTGAGCGTGATGTCAAAGTATTTGGTAAAACACTGTTTCATATTCCGCCAATGTGTAAACTTAATCCTTTATACGAAGAAGTAGTAGGTTTGCGATTTAAAGCAATGTGCTATCTAGCTGATACCTGTGGCGAAGACATTTCTCAGTATTGCTAATGGGTAATGGGTAATGGGTAATAGTTTGACCAATGACCAATGACCAATGACAACTGACTAATTCTTTTGCTGTTGCCACTTTTGGATAGCATCCTGAGCATCTTCGTAGGCAATTGTTACTTGTGGAACTAATGCGGCGGTGGCGACAGCAGCTTGAAAATCTCCTTGAGTGGCACGGATTTTGGCTAAATCTAAAATTTTCTCACTCCATTCATTAATTAATGTTTGGGCAATTTCAAATCCAGGTTGTCCTTTTTGGATTTTTTTAGCAACTTCGATGGCGCGATTATAGGTTGATGCTTGTTCAGGAATAATTAAATTTTTAGCTGCATCTAAGAGAGTTTTATTACTTACGTATTGCTTGGCTTCTAGTTGCCATTTTTGAATGACTGTTTGAGATTGGGAATAAAGCGGATCTTTTGTGGTGATTAACTTGGCAATTGTGATGGCGGCTGGATATTTTTTTTGTTGAGCTTGTGCCTGTGCTAATGCCAAAATCATTTGGCACCAGACCTGAATATTTTCCTGGGATTTGGCGTATAGTGGTGCATCCGGGGGAATTCTCTGGGCTTTAGCGATCGCAATGCTTAAATGATTCGGTTGTGTGGGGACAAGCAACATTTTTTCTAGCTCTAAAATCGCTTGATTGCGTTTTTTAGAGTCTGTATTGGCACTAATTTGGGCCTTACTAGGATTTTGAGAAGTTTTAAATATTTGGGGAAATTGCAGTTTGCTAGTCTGATTACTAGATACTGTTTTTGAGAAATTTTTAAACCGAAAACTCTCGTGATTACGGAGTAAAAATGTAGCGATTAGCCCTACTATCACCATAGTACCACCACCCCAGATGATAAATTGTTGCCAAATTGGTGGTTCAGATCGCAGGGAAGTATAGGTATTGGCAGTGGTAAGAGCGGGAATAAATCTGCCACTGGGCGGGGATTCTGGGGAAGTTGTTAAGGTGTGATTGTTGCTAACAAGTGACTTTGATATGAGTGGGGGGACTAAATTTGCCTCGGTTGTTGTGGGGCTTAAAGTGGTTTCGACTGAGGCGTTTTCTGTCCACCAAGCCCTGTTTATGCTGCTAAAGGTGCTATTTTCTATGGGGGGTGCGGTGCGGGTGATAGCAAAACTTTCGGCTGGGAAAATTAGTGCTTCTGAGTTTTCATCTAGTGTCAACGTGGGTAAAATAGCTGGCTCTGGAGAGGGAATGACAGTCATGGGGTTTTGGACTGGTCGCCAGTGGTGTTGACAAAGTTTGGGGGTAAGATAACTTACATAGGCAGCTAAATCAGCAAAGTTGTATCCTTGTCCAGAACCTAAAGCTTCTAATAATGCTGCTGTGAAAAAACCATGACCTAATTCCGTGCTTTCATGGGCAAATTCCTCGGGTTGACAGGAAATAATTGCGCCCATTTGTAGTTCTTGGGCTAATTCGATAATTTCTTGTCCTACGGGGGCATCTGCTTGAGTCCCAAAAGCGCGGTTAATATCCAAGATGAGTAAGATATTGAGTCCGCTAACTTGTAGACTCTGCATGAGCGATCGCACTTCTATACCAGTTTCGGGAACTTGATCGGGATTGCCGGCGACTGGCATTAAATAATCTTGTTCTTTGTGGTTAACCCCATAGCCGCTAAAGAACAACCATAGGTAGTCCCCTGGCTGCCAAAGTGTGGCTGCTAATTCTTCTAGCAGCAAGAGGATATTTTCTTTTGTCGGATAGGAGGATTGTTCTCCTATGGGGGGCGAGGTATTTGTCATTAACAGGCATTTTTCGGGGAGAAAACCTGCTTGTGTTACCAAAAAATCCTTAATTGCCTCAGCATCGGCTTGAGCGCAACTGAGAGGTTGAAAGAATTGATATTGATCAATGCCGATGGCGATCGCCCAGTAATTTACCATCCCGCTATGAGTCAGTTGTTTGTTTGTTGTTTGCTGAAAATTGCCGTTAGCACGGAGTGTTAAGCACAAAGCTAACTTATTTCTTATATAGCAGGAGTCACCGAGTCACCGAGTAAAACCCTCTTGTAGACAGCGGTTCATTGCCAATTAATGTCCTTTTGCACCTTGTCCGTTGCTATAGTTTAATGAATTTTCACCTATTGCTGAAATTAGGTGGATACAACATAAATAATCGTAAAATACTCGCACTCGATTTCCATGACCTGTCATTTAGGAGATAGAAGATTATGTTCAGGATTGATGCAATACAATCATTTTCAGTGATCCCCTTTTCAATTATTAGCCAAGTTGGCAAAAAAATCCAGATTATTCATAGTGGAGTCTGGCTGTTATTAGCAGTTCCTTTATGGTTAACGACAGAAGCGATCGCTCCGCAGACTGTCCAAGCTTACACAGCTAGAGTAGATTTGCTGATAGACCGTTTACCAGAGGAAAGCTACGAAACCGTGCTACGAAGGGCAGAATCTACGGCTAGAGCCGCAACTCAACGGAGCTTTGACCAAGATATTTTGGTGACAGAAGTATCTGTTATTATTTCAGCACAAAATCGGGGAGCGATCGCACCAATCTTATCATTAGAAGTCAGTCGCCCTCAATGGCAAAAACTGCCAGATCCCCAAAATTGGACAACTTATTTTAAAACAGCCCGCTTATTACTGTTAATTGATCAGTAGAGTGACATACTCCCGTACCGCTTTTGCCCAAGTCACTCGATTTTGGATTGACTCCACGTGTAGAGTTGGAAAATTTGGGATTTGGGATTTAAGACTTTTCCGTTCTCAAGGAACGGGAACCCATGCCAACTTGTTTAATCTAAACTCTAAAATCCAAAATTCCCGGTCAAAAGTCAATTAATCGCTTACAATAGGAAGGTTGTCAAGAATCACGATATACCGCTGTCATGGCTGTTCCTAAGAAGAAAACATCAAAATCTAAACGAGATAAACGCCGCGCCACCTGGAGACACAAAGCTGCTGTTGAAGCGCAAAAAGCTATCTCCCTTGGTAAATCCATTTTAAGTGGTCGTTCTAACTTCGTCTATCCAGCAATTGAGGCAGAAGAAACAGAAGAATCTTAGAGAAAAATTCAGTAGTCTCCAATTCAGGAGTTAGAATAAATTTATACTCGTGACGGCTGAGATTTGAATTTTTAAAAGATTACTGAAAACCCCAATGCGTAAGGGTTTAGCAGTGCTTAATGGTGTCAACTTAACGTAAAACCTCTATCCCGCAAAGAACTCAAGTCATCTCATTCCCAGTCTCTGACTGGGAATGAATTCTAGAAGGCTCTGCCTTCAATGATATTAGAGGCAGAGCCTCATCAACTGCATTCCTAGTCAGAGACTAGGAAATAGATGTGGTAGGGATTTGAGCTTAAGTTGACACCAATGAGCAGTGCTAGATCCCTACATGGAGGATCAAATAATTAAGCCGTTCGACTGACTCCTGGGCGTATGAGTGACTGGGCGCAGGCCCTGCGCCCCTACTGAATTTTTATTAAATACCAATAATTTTTTTCAACAGCGATAATTTACCTAGATAGGGTGCGTATCGCCAATTTATATCCAAAGGAAATGAGTTTTGTAAGACACTTTTGTAATGGGAAAAGGTATCAAAACCAGCTTTACCGTGATAGCTACCCATCCCACTATCACCCACACCCCCAAATGGTAAAGAAGAAACAGCAACCTGCATTACTGTGTCATTAATACATACTCCCCCAGATGATGTTTCCTGTAAAATCCGTTTTTGCAGGTTTTTGTTTTGGGAAAATAAATATAAAGCCAGGGGTTTTGGTCTAGAGTTAATTAAAGTAATAGCTTCATTGATATCTGTATATTCAATAATTGGTAAAATCGGTCCAAAAATCTCCTCTTGCATTACCGGATCTGTTAAAGAAACATTTTCCAGAAGCGTGGGGGCAATATAAAGTTCTTCAGGTTTAGTTTCTCCCCCCATAATCACTTCACCACACTTGAGTAAATTTGCTAATCTGTCAAAATGTTTTTGATGAATAATTCTGGCATAATCGGCACTGTTAGCTGGATTTTCCCCATAAAATTCTTGCAGACATTTCTGCAAAGCATTGACTAAATTTGGTTTAATTTTCGTATCTACCAACAAATAATCCGGGGCAATACAAGTTTGTCCAGCATTAATAAATTTACCCCAAATAATGCGTTTGACGGTATGTTCTAGATTAATGTCCGTATCAATGATGCAAGGACTTTTTCCACCCAATTCCAAAGTTACCGGAGTGAGATGTTTGGCAGCAGCTTCCATAACTATTTTACCAATGGCTGTACCACCAGTAAAAAAGATGTGATCAAATTTTTCTGCTAGTAACTTTTGACTCGTTTCCACTGCACCAGGGACAACTGTAATATATTCTGGAGAAAAGTATTTATGAATAAGTTTTGTAATTAAATCCGAAGTCCGCGGTGCGAGTTCTGAAGGTTTAATAATAGTACAATTTCCCGCAGCGATCGCCCCAACCAAAGGTGAGATAATTAACTGAAATGGATAATTCCAAGGTCCAATAATTAAAACTACTCCTAAGGGTTCTGGACATATTTTAGCCGAGTATGGAAATAAATCTAAAGGAACGGCTGCTTTTTTGGGTTTTGTCCAAGTATTGATATGTTTGATGGCATAATCAATTTCTTTATTAACACCGATTTCCGTAGCATAACTCTCAAATTCTGGTTTATTTAAATCAGCTTTTAATGCCTGAATAATTGCTGCTTTATTCTCAATTACTAACTGTTTAAGGACTTTGAGTTGGGCAATCCGAAAAGTAACATCTTTCGTTTTACTACTTTGGAAAAACTGCCGTTGTTTAGCAATAATCTCAGCGTGTTTTGGTAATTCGTTAGTAATCATTGTTAATTAAATCTTAAAGAATGTGTGTAAGGATTCAGGCAACAGAGACCGGGGAAGATAGAAGAAAAATGTTCTTCATCCTTCATGCTTCGTTATGAACTTCTGAATTCTTACGAATGTGTTTTAATATTAGGCAACAACCTCTCATCGAGATTCGCAAATTATGGATTTATCCAACTTTACTACACTACAAAATTTAGAATCAGCCTTTGGTGGGGAATCAATGGCTAATCGTAAATACCTATTTTTTGCAGCCGTTGCACGTAAACTAGGGTTTTCCGATTTAGCAAAACTCTTTAAGGAAACAGCAGATCAAGAAACCGAACACGCTTTTGCACATTTTGAATTATTACATCCAGAACTTGTTGTTCAAGATGCAACAACTTTAACTGATGAACAAAAACGGGAAATCATCTCTCGTTGTTTATGTTTAGCGATCGCAGGTGAAACCTATGAATACACAACCATGTATCCTGAATTCGCTGCTGCGGCTGAACATGATCGAGATCATCCCGCAGCAACAGAATTTCTCCAACAAGCTCAAGAATCTAGTGATCACGCTAACACATTTCGTGCTGCCGCCCACCGATTTGGGTTGCTTAAATTCATTGAAAATTATCACGCAGATCGCTATACTGAAGCCTTAGAAGTCTTGAACGGTGGAGACGCTGTAACTAGAGTTGCTAGTGAAAATCCGCAAACTCAAAAATGGATCTGTAGACAATGCAGCATGATTTATGATCCTGTAACAGGTGATCCAGATTCAGGAATTTTACCAGGTACAGCATTTGCAGATATTCCTGAAGATTGGCATTGTCCTATTTGCGGTGCAACCAAGAAAACTTTTAAACCCCTTGAGGAAAAAGTTGCCGCTTAACAAAAATCAATCTAAGTAAATTCCCCATCATCTATTGATGCTCCCTCTTCTCTAGTAATGTATAAAATATAGAAGAGGGAGTTATCTAGTGGGTACTGTATGCCAGAAATCAGGGGTAAAACTGGCTTGTTGTCTGGCGTGAATTTAGGGAACACCAAAAAATAAATTACCCAATTTTGTGGGATGGGCATCCTGCCCGTCCTTGATGATTAGCGGGCAATTCGTCCCGCAGCACAAGAAATTTTTGGGTATTTTTTTAATTGGAAGTTCCTAAGTGAAATGAAGCAATTCCAAGGGTTGTGATTGCTTCCCTTCGCTCGCAATGACTGTAAATATTTTTGTCCAATTACTTATAACGACAATTTTCAACGCCAACCTACTTAATTCTTAAGAAATCGGTAAAAAGTACCCAAAAAAAAGAGAGTGGGAGGAGGCATTACCAAGCGCCTTTCTCTCCCACTCTACCATTTGCTGCTGAAGCGATTAGGAACTTTATTCATATAGACGATAACCGCTAATTAGGGGGGTAATTTGCAGGTTAACGATAACGTCTATACTTAGCAGGTATTCCTATGCAGCAAATACTAATTCTATTTATTTTTTAGACAACCTCTACAAGAGTCTTTTGTTAATTGATTCAGCTTTTTAACAACCCTCTTGTTTTTTGCTTGTCTAATATAATTTAGCCTGGATAATTTCATCGTGGTTGCCAATTTGGCATTTATTTTTATTTTTTTTATTTGTTCATCTCCAACAGTTTTTAACCTGCATTTTTCGAGAATAATTAATAGGGGGTCACACCCATCATCCTTGACATAGCTTGATTTCACCGGCTTTAAAGGCATTGTATCTATGACTATAAACCCGATTTTTAAGTATTCTAATTATGCAAAATGCAGGGTTTCAGGATGAGGGGTGAAACCCTGCATTGATTCACTAACAGTCTTATCTATATAGGATTGAGGTGAGATCAAGTTAAACTGTTAAACCAATTCCTCCAGCCGCAAAATCAATCACGGTTTGATGGGAAAATTCATGGGTAGCGATCGCTTGCAACATTGTTAAGGGTAGGGTGAGATGATTTGCACCGGCTTGGAGAGATGCGGCTGCTTCCGCTGGTGACTTGATACTAGCTGCTAAAATTTCCACATCACTGCCTTTGAGGATACTGGACATATCGCGGACTAAGGCAATACCGTCTCCTAGCAAGCGTTCTGCCCGATTCACATAGGCGATCGCAATTTTTGCCCCCGCTTCCCTGGCTACAGCGGCTTGTGCGGGGCTGTAAATACCAGTGACGGAACAGGTAATTTCCGAAGAAAGGGTAGCTACCACCTCAAATCCTAGCGGTGTAGCGGGAATTTTCAAGATGGTTTGAGAACCAATAATTTCAAAGGCTTTTCTCCCTTCGGCGATCATTTTCTCCTGATCTGAAGCCAGGAGTTGGTAGTATACAGGACCGGAAGTTAAGGAAACTAAGGTTTTGAGGGTGGTTGCTGGTGGGGTGTTAGCTTGCGCTAATAATGTGGGGTTGGTGGTAATACCTTTCACCCAACCCCAATGTTTAACAATTTCGGCTTCTGCGGCAATAGCTGAATCTAAATAAAGCGCCATGATCATCCTGATAAATGCCTACCTGGATTACTTTACAGCACCTCAACAATGTTTTCTAATCTGCTATTGCCCAACGGACATAAGTAATTGGACAAAAATATTTACAGTCATTGCGAGGGAAGGGAAGCAATCACAACCCTGGCGATTGCTTCATTTCACTTAGTTCCCTATGGCTAACGCCACGCAACGCTTACGCAATAACATTGTGTAATTAATTCTGTCTCACTACTTAGTCCCAGAATTGTATTCTGAGGGATAGATTAAGCCGTGAAATACTTAGCCGCAGGGTGATAGGTAATAATCGCCGTTGTCGACTGTTCAGGATACAATTGCTCACTTTCATCCATGTGCATCTTCATCCTATCAACCCCCAACAACTCCAACTGCTTAAACTGATCTTGAATATTCGGACAAGCTGGATAGCCGAAACTATACCGAGAACCTTGATAACGCTGCGCCAACATATCCCGAATATTGTCCGGTTCAGAATCACCAAAACCTAGCTCCCGGCGGATTCTAGCGTGAGTCCATTCTGCCAAAGCTTCCGCAACCTGGACAGCCATACCATGAAAATACAGATAATCAGTGTATTGATTATTCGCAAATAGCTTTTGGGCAAACTCCGTTGCTATTTCCCCCACAGTCACCGCTTGCATGGGGAAAACATCAATAATTCCCGATTCTTTGGGTGCAAAGAAATCCGCAATACATAACCTATTCAAAGACCTCTGACGCGGAAACTCAAAACTAGCTCTTACCTCTGCGCCCTCTGCGCCTCTGTGGTTCGTTTCATAAATCAATAAACTATTCCCCTCAGATTGACAAGGAAAATAGCCATAAATCACTTGAGGATGTAATAAATTCTCCTCAATAATTCGCTGTTTCCATTCTTCTAAAACTGGGTAAACCTGCTGGGCTAAAAACCCCTGATATTCCTCCTTAGATTGTTCCTTGGGTTTACGAAATTGCCATTGTCCAGCGACCAAAGCTTGCAAATCCAAATACCAGAATAATTCCTCCAAAGAAATATCATCAGGTTGTAAAAACTGCGTTCCCCAAAAAGGTGGTTGTGGACGTTCAATATCTACAGCTACAACCTGAGAACGCCGAGTATCAACCTCCTTTTTAATATCAGCATTCTCCTTTGTGGAGTGGGCATCTTGCCTGCCCTTTGCCTCAACAGATTGATGTCCATTTTCGGGAACTTCATCCAAAAATCCCTGGAAATTATCCCAATTACCTGCTGTTTTTGCGGGCATTAACTTATCCATGAAATGTAAATCAGAAAAGGCATCTTTACCATAGACAACCTTACCCTTGTAAGTACCTTGGCAATCTTGATTTACAAATTTAGGAGTTAAAGCTGCACCACCTAAAATTACTGGCACAGTAATTCCCTTTTCATTAAAAGTTTGTAAATTCTCTTTCATGAAAGCGGTAGATTTTACTAACAATCCACTCATGGCAATACAATCAGGTTGATACTGTTCGTAAGCTTGAATAATGTTTTCTACAGATTGCTTAATTCCCAGGTTAATTACCTTGTAACCATTATTAGATAAAATGATATCTACAAGGTTTTTACCAATATCGTGAACATCACCTTTGACAGTGGCAATCACAAAAGTTCCCTTGGCATTATTGCCAGATTCCGACTTTTCCATAAACGGTTCTAAATAAGCAACCGCAGTTTTCATGGTTTCGGCAGATTGTAAGACAAAAGGTAATTGCATTTGTCCAGAACCGAACAATTCACCGACAACTTTCATTCCGTCTAATAAGAAAGTATTGATGATTTGTAAGGGAGGATATTGTTCTAAAGCTTTTGTTAATTGGGTTTCTAAACCAATGCGTTCACCGTCAATAATATGCCGTTTCAAACGTTCTTCAATTGGTAAACTGGCATCAATTCCTGTATTGCGTTTGGTTTTGACTCCGGCAAAAATTGTGGTTAATTCTCCCAAGGGATCATAAACGCAGACATTACCATCAAATTTGCGTTCATCATAAATTAATTGCCGACAAACTTCTTGATGTTGAGGTTCGATTTTAGCCAGGGGTAAAATTTTATTCGCGCTGACAATTGCTGCATCCATGCCCGCCTGCATGGCTTCATGCAAAAACATCGAGTTTAAGACCATGCGCGAGGCGGGATTTAAGCCAAAGGAGATATTGGAAACACCTAACATGACATGACATCCCGGCAATTCTTGGCGAATGCGGCGAATGGATTCTATTGTGGCTTTGCCATTTTCCCGATCTTCTTCAATCCCTGTAGAAATAGGGAGGGCTAATGTATCAAAGAATATTTCTGTCGGCGCAATCCCATATTCTACGGCTTGACGGTAAGCCCGTTGGGCAATTTGAAATTTTTTCTCTGCTGTCCGCGCCATACCATCTTCATCAATTGTGCCAATAATCACACCGGCACCGTACTTTTTCGCCAATTCTAGGACTTTCAAAAATCGTGGTTCGCCATCTTCGTAGTTGGTAGAATTGAGTAAACACTTACCACCAGCTACCTTTAACCCGGCTTCCATTTTTTCCCATTCGGTGGAATCGAGCATTAATGGTAATGTCACATTATTGACGATACGAGAAACTAACTCGTGCATATCCCGCACGCCGTCACGTCCCACATAATCAACGTTCACATCCAGGATATGTGCGCCTTCTTTCACCTGATTCCGTGCCATTGAGACTAAACCATCCCAGTCTTCAGCGTTGAGTAAGTCACGGCATTTTTTAGAACCACTGGCGTTGAGACGTTCACCCACAATCAAGAAAGAATTCTCTTGCTCGTAAGGTTGAGTAGTATAAATTGATGCGGCTGCTGGTTCTAAACTTGGTTGTCTAACTTTTGGTTTTAACTCTTTAGCAATTTCCGCCAATTGTTGAATATGTGCTGGTCGTGTCCCACAGCAACCCCCAATCACTTGGACACCTAAATCTTCGATAAAGTGCATTAACGCCATGCGTAATTCTATGGGCGTAAGTCTGTAATGTGCTTGACCGCCAACGTTTTCCGGTAAACCCGCATTGGGAATACAGGAAACTACGAATGGGGAATGTTCTGATAAATACTTGATGTGTGGTTTCATCAAGTCGGGACCTGTGGCACAATTTAAGCCAAGAATATCAATGGGATAAGATTCGAGAATAGTAACTACGGCGTTGATTTCTGTCCCTACCAGCATTGTTCCCATGCTTTCCATAGTTACAGAGACCATTAAGGCTCGTCTTTCCCCTTTTTTGGCAAAAACTTCCTCAATTCCATTCAGTGCGGCTTTAATTTGCAGTACGTCTTGGCAGGTTTCCACAAGGAATAAATCCACACCACCATCAAATAAGGCTTCTGCTTGTTCCGCAAAAGAGGCTTTCATGGTGTCGAAGTCAATATGTCCCAAAGTTGGGAGTTTAGTTGTTGGACCAATAGAACCAGCTACAAATCGGGGCTTTTCGGGAGTGGAAAATTCCGCAGCTACACTTTTGGCAAGTTCGGCGGCTTTTTTCGTGAGATAGTAAGCTTGGTCTGCTAGGTCGTATTCGGCGAGAACGATGGACATAGAGCCAAAGGTATCAGTTTCAATGACATCAGCGCCAGCGGCGAGGAAATCACGGTGAACTTTGGCGACGGCTTCGGGTTTGCTGTGAACTAAATACTCGTTACAACCTTCATATTGTGCGCCTCCAAAATCTTCAGCGGTAAGGTTTTGGGTTTGCAGGTTGGTTCCCATTGCGCCGTCAAAGACGATAACGGGACGTTCTGGACTATAGAGGTGTTTGAGAAAAGGATGGGTCATATGGTGTGAAAGAATAAAGTTATTTTTGTAATACTAGACTTAATTTATTATCCGTTTACAAACTGAGGTAGTCTAGCTTCAATTGTTGCGTATTATCCAGTGATGTGATCTTACTCAAGAACCACAATTGATTAACCAAAGATAAAATAGTGAAACTTTCAGATTTCAGCAGTCCATTACCGAAAACAGTATCTACTACCATGTCTGTTAATTCTAAACTTTACGAAGGCAAAGCTAAAATTCTTTACGCTACAGATGATCCAGAGATTTTGTTGGCTGATTTTAAAGATGATGCTACAGCCTTTAATGCTCAAAAACGAGGCAGCATTGAAAACAAGGGCATGATTAACTGTAGTATTTCTAGTCAACTATTCCAACAATTGGCAATGCAGGGGATTAAAACTCATTTTATTGATAGTCCAGCCCCCAATTTGATGAGAGTCAAGGCTGTAAAAATTATCCCCTTAGAAGTGGTGGTCAGAAATATTGCGGCTGGTAGCCTGTGTCAGCAAACTGGGTTAGCACTGGGAACTGTGTTATCACAGCCTTTGGTGGAATTCTATTATAAAGATGATAGTCTAGGTGATCCTCTACTGACAAGCGATCGCCTATTTCTTCTAGAATTAGCCACACCGGAACAAGTTGCTCAAATTAGCCATCTTGCCTTGAAAATCAACGAATTTCTGCAACAGTTTTGGGAAAAGTGTCAAATTACCTTAGTGGACTTCAAACTTGAATTTGGCGTAGATTCCCAACAGCAAGTATTATTAGCTGACGAAATTAGTCCTGATACCTGTCGTTTATGGGACATAGCTGAAACCGATACTAACCGTCGAGTTATGGATAAAGACCGTTTTCGTCGTGACTTAGGAAACGTAGAAAATGCCTATCAGGAGGTTTTACAGAGAGTATTAAAAGTGGTAGAAAGTTATAAAACCGAGTAAGTAATTTTTCCAGTGATTAACAAATAATGGTGTGTGGTAGTGAAGAGAAATATGATTAAAAAACATTTAACACCCGGATTAATGGCTATGGTAGCCATTACAGTCCCTTTAGCAATTTCTGTCAAAGCAAACGCCCAAGCTACTGATAGTCACCCACAGACCACAGAAGTTTTGACAGCAGAAACAAACCAGCCAGAAAAGCAGCATCCTGTTAAAAGTGATGCTAGTGAAAATCTGACATCCCATGCCTTAGTTGGAGAAAAAGAATCTAACCAATTTTCGCCCATTGTCAAAGTGATCACAGCCAATTCGGCAGCAGTAAACAAAGCATCTGTTATTGTGCCAAAAACCACAATAGTTCCCATTACCGCACAAGTCCCCCAACCAGGTACTACTCAACCCCCTGCGGCTACACCTACTCAAAAAAACTCAACTCCCTCAACAATCAAGACGGAATCTGAAGTTACACCACAACCCACAGTAACTACCCCAGCAAAACCGACCCAACCTCCTGCGGCTGAATCTAGTCCAGAAGCAACGGAAGCCCGTGTACTGGTGTCAGAGGTAGCAATTAAATCAGAAACAGGACAAATCACCCCCGAACTAGAAACCGAAGTTTATAAAGTAATTCGTACCCAAGCTGGACAAACAACAACCCGTTCCCAACTCCAAGAAGATATTAGTGCAATTTTTAGAACTGGGTTTTTCTCCAACGTCCAAGCATTTCCAGAAGATACCCCTCTTGGTGTGC
Organism: Dolichospermum sp. LEGE 00246; assembly: GCF_015207865.1. Taxonomy (NCBI): domain Bacteria; kingdom Bacillati; phylum Cyanobacteriota; class Cyanophyceae; order Nostocales; family Aphanizomenonaceae; genus Dolichospermum; species Dolichospermum sp. LEGE 00246. The sequence continues at coordinate 13,364 of NZ_JADEWA010000015.1, read as the reverse complement.
GAGTCAGTTTTATTGTTACTCCCAATCCCGTCCTCTCTAAAGTAGAGTTAGAAGCAAATCCTGGCACGGCTGTAGCCTCTGTCCTTCCTGCTGGGACAGCCAACGAAATATTTAGTAATCAATATGGCAAAATTCTCAACTTGCGGGAATTAAGTGAAGGCATCAAGCAATTAACTAAGCGCTATCAAGATCAAGGTTATGTACTAGCCAACTTAATTGGCGCACCCAAAGTCTCAGACAATGGAGTTGTTACCCTCCAAGTCGCTGAAGGGGTTGTAGAAAGCGTGAAAGTCCGATTCCGTAACAAAGATGGTGAGGACGTAGACGACAAAGGCAACCCAATTCGGGGACGGACAAAGGATTATGTTGTGACGCGAGAATTAGAATTAAAGCCAGGAACGGTATTCAATCGCAATACAGTGCAGAGAGACTTAGCACGGGTATATGGATTAGGATTGTTTGAACCACCAGATACTGAACCTATATCCCTTGCCCCTGGTACTGACCCCAGCAAAGTAAATGTCCTAGTCAATGTCACTGAACGTACCAGCGGTTCTATTGCTGCCGGGGCGGGTATCAGTTCTGCCAGTGGTTTATTTGGAACTGTCAGCTATCAGCAGCAAAACTTGGGAGGAAGAAACCAAAAATTAGGGACAGAGGTACAGTTAGGAGAACGAGAACTACTATTTGACCTCCGCTTTACTGATCCTTGGATTGGTGGTGATCTTTATCGAACTTCATATACAGCCAATATTTTCCGTCGTCGTTCTATTTCTCTGATTTTTGAAGGCAAAGATAATAACATTGAAACCTTTAATCCTGATAATATTACGGATACAAATCAACAAGATCGCCCTCGGATTACCCGGTTAGGTGGTGGTGTTACCTTTACTCGTCCCCTTTCTGCCAATCCTTTCAAAAATTCCGAGTGGCTGGCTTCTGCGGGACTACAGTATCAACGGGTTTCTGGTCGTGATGCTGACGGCAATTTAAGGAAGGAAGGGGCAATATTTGATGATAATGGTAAAATCATCAGTGGTAAAATTCCCCTCACCCTCTCGTCTTCTGGGGAAGATGATTTATTACTATTCAAGCTGGGCGCACAAAGGGATCTCCGCAATAATGCCTTACAACCCACAAAAGGTTCTTTCCTCAGCTTTGGAGTTGATCAATCTGTACCTATAGGTTCAGGTAGTATTTTTATGACTAGGTTACGAGGTAACTATAGTCAGTATCTACCAATTAAATTGATTAGCTTTAGCAAAAAACCGCAAACTTTAGCATTTAACCTCCAAGGCGGAACTATATTTGGGGATGTGCCTCCCTATGAAGCCTTTACTCTGGGTGGTAGTAACTCGGTTCGGGGTTATGACGAAGGCAGATTAGGTACGGGTAGTAAGTATATCCAAGCTGCGGTTGAATATCGCTTCCCTGTGTTCTCTGTGGTCAGTGGCGCACTATTTTTTGATTATGGTAGCGATTTGGGAAGTAGTACCCAATCTGCACAATTGTTAAAGAAAAATGGTAATGGCTATGGCTATGGTGTAGGTTTGCGGGTGCAATCTCCACTTGGACCAATTCGTATAGATTATGGTGTCACTGATGAAGGTGATAGTCGGATCAATTTTGGGATTGGAGAAAGATTTTAAATTGGTCAGTTGTCGGTTGTCAGTTGTCAGTTGTCGGTTGTCGGTGGCTAAGAATTTTACTCTTGACTTCTGAATCTTTTTTGGGCGCAGGCCCTGCGCCCCTACCTTCTGACTCCTGTGCCTTAATAATAAGCAATAGTAACTACAATATGGGGATTGTTGGGGGATGGAACAATATACGTTAGGCGGGGAAATTATTGAGAATGGTGTGGGTTTGCATAGTGGTGTCAATACTCAGGTGAGAATATTACCTGCGCTACCGGGAAGTAACCGCTTTTTTGTGCGGGTAGATTTACCAAATTCACCTATGATTCCTGCTCAGGTTGCGGCTGTGAGTAAGACTGTGCTTTCTACTCAGTTGGGTAAGGATGAGGTCTGTGTTCGCACTGTGGAGCATTTACTGGCAGCTTTGGCAGCTATGGGGGTGGATAACGCCAAAATTGAAATTGATGGACCGGAAGTGCCACTTTTAGATGGTTCGGCGCGGATTTGGTGTGAAAGAATTGCTGAGGTGGGAATAGTAGCCCAAATGGCGAATAATTTACCCGCACCTGTTGTGATTACTGAACCGATTTGGATTTATGAAGGTGATGCTTTTGTTTGCGCTCTACCTGCACCGGAAACTCGATTTAGCTATGGGATAGATTTTAATTTGGCGGCAATTGGCAATCAATGGCACAGTTGGTTATTAATGACCTGTTTGGAAAAGTCTGCTGCGGATTTTGTGGTGGAAATTGCACCAGCACGGACTTTTGGGTTACAGGATCAAATTGAATATCTGCAAAGGTCGGGATTAATTAAAGGTGGGAGTTTAGATAATGCTCTGGTTTGTGGGGTTCAAGGTTGGCTAAATCCCCCATTACGATTTGCAAATGAACCAGTCCGTCATAAAATTTTGGATCTAGTAGGAGATCTAAGTTTACTGGGAACTTTCCCTGTTGCTCACTTTTTGGCGTACAAAGCTAGTCATAATTTACATATTCAACTAGCACGAAAAATTTTAGAGTTGTTCTAAAATACCTGAATTGATAGCAGTTTCCGAGAGGAAAGGAGGAACAGTAATCAAAAAGTAAGATAATATTTATACTTTTATTTCTATTTCCTGTTCCCTGTTCTCTGTTCCCTGTTCCCTGCTATACCTATTTCTAGTGTCTAATCATTCAAATAACTTACAACTAATGTCCACTATTACCGAACCTAATTCCCAGGAAGTGAATACATCAAGTGAGGATAATGTCAATACACAGACAATTAAAACTACCTTGACTATTGAGGAAATTCAGGAACTTTTGCCCCATCGCTATCCATTTTTACTGGTAGATCGGATTATTGATTATGTACCTGGTAAAAAGGCTGTGGGTATTAAAAATGTTACTTTTAATGAACCCCAATTTCAAGGGCATTTTCCGGGGCGATCGCTTATGCCCGGTGTGTTAATTATTGAAGCAATGGCACAAGTTGGGGGCATTGTGATGACGCAAATGCCGGAATCCAAAGGAGGACTGTTTGTATTTGCTGGTATTGATAAAGTCCGTTTTCGTCGGCAAATTGTTCCTGGGGATCAACTGGTGATGACGGTGGAACTGTTGTGGGTAAAACAGCGTCGTTTTGGGAAAATGCAAGGACGAGCGGAAGTTGACGGAAAACTAGCCGCTGAAGGGGAACTAATGTTTTCTTTGATTAGTTAAATCCTAACTATGATTTATTTGATTAATGTGATTGCCATGATGATCTAAATCAAAAGAATCATAGTTGAAGATCATGCGATTTCCATAATCATCTTAATCAAAAAAATCAAAAAAATCATAGTTAAAGATATGTTGAAAACACTTATTCATCCGACTGCTGTCATACATACTAGTGCGGAACTCCACCCAACAGTGCAAGTCGGTGCTTATGCTGTGATTGGAGAGAATGTCAGAGTTGGCGCAGACACTGTAATTGGCGCTCATGCTGTTCTGGAGGGACCTTGTGAAATTGGTACGGGAAATCAGATTTTCCCCGGTGCAGCTATCGGTATGCAGCCGCAGGATCTCAAGTATGTGGGAGAACCTACTTGGGTAAAAATTGGCAATAATAATTCTATTCGTGAGTATGTGACGATTAATCGCGCTACTGGCAGGGGTGAAGCGACAGTAATCGGCGATGGCAATTTATTGATGGCTTATGTTCATGTAGGCCATAATTGCGTGCTTGAGAATTCTGTCATTATTGCTAATTCTGTGGCGTTAGCAGGTCATGTACATATTGAATCGCGGGCTAGACTCAGCGGCGTTTTAGGTGTACATCAGTTTGTCCATATTGGGGGGATGTCAATGGTGGGAGGAATGACACGCATTGATAGAGATGTGCCTCCTTATATGTTGGTGGAGGGAAATCCGGCAAAAGTGCGATCGCTCAATTTGGTAGGATTAAAACGTTCGGGAATGCCTGCGAGTGACTTTCAATTAATTAAAAAGGCTTTCCGTCTTCTCTATCGTTCTGAGTTTTTATTTAAAGATGCTTTGCAGGAGTTGGAAAATTTAGGAGATACAGAAGAATTAAAACATCTTCGCCGTTTCTTGTTACTTTCCCAAATGTCGGGAAGACGAGGTTTAATTCCCGGAAAAGGTAAAAAATCCGTCAGTGATGAAGAATGAATAGTCAGTCAGATGTAGGGGCGGGGTTTTCCCGTCCTCAAAGTTTACTAGTTACTCTGTTTTTGTCGGCAGAATATAGATGAAATTAACCACGAAGAAGCGAAGGCAACGAAGGAAGAAAAGAAGAAGAAAAGAAGAAGAAAAAAATAGGTAATCTTCCACTGGGAAGGGGGTGGGAAAGGACGTAAAAATCTAAAATCTAAAGTTTTAAAATGCGAATATTTATTAGCACTGGCGAAGTTTCTGGAGATCTACAGGGTTCGCTATTAATTAAGGCACTTCAACGCCAAGCTGTTGCTGCGGGGTTGACATTAGAAATTATTGCCTTGGGTGGGGATAAAATGGCGGAAGCTGGGGCGAAAATTTTGGGTAATACCAGCGGTATTGGTTCAATGGGTTTGATTGAGTCTTTACCTTATGTTATTCCTACTTTAAGAGTACAACGACAAGCGATCGCTCACTTGAAGAAAAATCCCCCGGATTTAGTCGTCCTTATTGACTATATGGGTCCAAATTTGGGCATTGGTACATTCATGAAGGAAAATTTGCCTGATGTGCCTGTGGCTTATTATATCGCTCCTCAAGAGTGGGTATGGTCTATGAGTTTTCAGAATACTAACCGCATTGTTGGTTTTACAGATAAACTATTAGCAATTTTCCCGGAAGAAGCCCGATATTATCAACAAAATGGGGCAAATGTTTCTTGGGTAGGACATCCTTTAATTGATAGAATGGCAAATGCGCCTAGTCGGACAACTGCGAGGGAGAAATTAGGAGTTAAAGTAGAAGAAATAGCGATCGCTCTTTTACCAGCTTCCCGTCATCAAGAATTAAAATATCTTCTACCAATAATTTTTCAAGCCGCCCAAAATATTCAATCTAAACTACCAAATGTCCATTTTTGGATTCCTCTATCCTTGGAAACATTTAGAGAACCAATTACAGCCGCAATTCAAGAATATGGGTTAAAAGCTACAATAGTATCAAGTCAACAACAAGGCGTTCAAGATATTTTAGCGGCGGCTGATTTTGCTATTAATAAGTCAGGAACAGTCAATTTAGAACTAGCATTATTAAATGTCCCCCAAGTTGTAGTTTATCGGCTTCATCCTCTTACAGCTTGGATTGCGCGTCATATTCTTAAAGGTTCAATTCCTTTTGCTTCTCCAGTCAATTTAGTTGTCATGCGGGAAATTGTCCCAGAATTCTTGCAAGAACAAGCCACAGCCGAGAATATTACCAAAGCAGCAATGGAATTGTTGTTAAATCCTGAAAAAAGACAACAAACTTTCACAGCTTATCAAGAAATGCGCCATTGTTTGGGAGAATTGGGAGTGTGCGATCGGACAGCTAAAGAAATACTAGAAATGTACATTTAGAGAACTCCACAAAAAAATGATCCAATTTTGTGGGATGGGCATCCTGCCCGTCCTTGATGATTAGCGGGCAAGATGCCCGCACCACAAGAAATTTTGGGATATTTTTTTGATTGGAAGTCTCTTAATTAAAATGACTCGTTTTATCTATGACCAATTCGCAAAAGATTACCTAGAAGAACTAAGTAGTTGAACAGAAAAATTTAAGAACAAAACGCCAATTTAGAATCATGAGGATTACTGGGAAAATTAGCCACAACACCTGCTATATTTGAACCATACCGCAACCCAGCATCAAAAGAAGAAATATGTGATTGTCTGTTAAAATTACTAGAAGTGAGAGGTGCATTCCAACGGGAAGCAAAACGCAATCAAACCAAGATCATAGAAACCCAGATTCCCAAATTATGGATTCTCATACCCACAGCATCAAAAAACCTGCTATCAGGATTTGATGGTGCAGCCAAACCAGATTCCCTACCAGGAATATACTATTTACCACAATCTTTACGCACAGCAATTATTGTCATTCATCAATTACCACAGACTCAAGAAACCCTATGGTTAAGACTTCTAGGACGAGGAACAGTACAAAAACAAGCAATTGATGAATTAGTTGCGTTACCATCAAATCAGCCTTATGTAAAAATTACATTAGAGCTACTTTATAACCTCCAGCAGAATTTAAGAATCAATCAAAGTTCACAAACAGAAGATAGGGAACTAGCTAAACAAGAAGGAGAACAACGTCTAATTATCCGTCAACTAAATCGTCGAATTGGTGAAATTGAATCATCATTAATTCAAAGAGTCCAAGCATTATCTATTGAGAAACTTGAAGAACTTGGAGAAGCTTTGTTAGATTTTACTTCAATTGAAGATTTAGAAAATTGGCTGCAATCTGTAAACTTAATCATAACTAAATAATGACCAAAAAACGACCAATTGCAGTTGATTTATTTGCAGGCGCAGGTGGCATGACTTTAGGCTTTGAACAAGCTGGTTTTGATGTCCTAGCATCTGTGGAAATAGATCCAATTCATTGTGCAATTCATCAATTTAACTTTCCCTTTTGGACTGTGTTATGCAAAAGTGTAGAAGAAACAACAGGGAAGGAAATTCGGAATAGTTCTCAAATTGCTAATCAAGAAATTGATGTAGTATTTGGTGGTCCACCCTGTCAAGGTTTCTCACTAATGGGAAAACGTTCTTTTGATGATCCAAGAAACTCTTTAGTTTTCCATTTTATTAGATTAGTTGTAGAATTACAACCCAAGTTTTTTGTGCTGGAAAATGTCAAAGGAATGACAGTTGGGAAACACAAAGAATTTATTGCTGAAATCATTAGTCAATTTTCCGAAAGTGGTTATCAAGTTAATGCAAATTACCAAGTTTTAAATGCAGCTAATTATGGAGTACCCCAAAATCGAGAAAGGTTATTTTTACTAGGTGCGCGTGAAGATTTAGAATTACCTAAATATCCAGAAAAAATCACATTCCCAGCAAAATCTAATCAATCTTCCGAAACTAAGTTAGTCATAACTCCTACAGTTTGGGAAGCATTACAAGATTTACCAGTCATAGAAAAATATCCAGAACTATATCAACAAGATTGGATATTTACAGAGTTTGCTAAACCTAGTAACTATGCTAAAAACCTGCGTAATCTTCCAACTGCAAAAAACAACTATTCCTATAAACGTCAATATGATCCTACTTTACTAACATCAAGTTTAAGAAGTAAGCATTCGACCGAATCTATGGATAGATTTGCATCCACACCACATGGTAAAATCGAATCAATTAGTCGTTTTCATAAACTTGATCCTGATGGTTTATGTAATACCTTAAGAGCCGGAACACCTAGTAATAAAGGTGCATTTACTTCACCTCGTCCCATACATCCTTTTATCCCCAGATGTATTACTGTCAGGGAAGCTGCGCGGTTACATTCCTATCCTGACTGGTTTCGATTTCATCCGACAAAATGGCATGGTTTTAGACAAATTGGTAATTCTGTTCCCCCGCTTTTAGCACAAGCAGTCGCAGAGGAAATTATTAAATTTTTAGATATCAAATCTTCTGATAGTGCAAAAGTGACAAAAACCATACCTCAAAGTATTAAAGATTTAGGGGATATTAGTTTATTAACGCTTGATATGTCAGCAGCAGCGAAATACTTTGGAGTGAACCCTGATGTTATAGAACCGAGAACCAGAAAAAAATGAATTTTTAGAATTTAGCTATACTAAAAACGGGTCGCAGCCTTACTATTAAAATCGCTAAAAGTATTGATATAAAAAGATTTTTGCCGAAGTAAAATTCCAGCAATCATCCGTTTTCAGTATAATACAGCAAATTGTATCAATATCACTTATTTATAGCCATACTCCCGACTGGGCGCAGTCCCTGCGCCCCTACCTCCTGATAGCGTAGGGTGGGGTAATTTGAGGAATAATGGTGATTCGATAACTTGCGTGTACACCGTAGCCTTTATAAGGGGAGAGAACTGGATTTTTATTGTTACCCCCTTTACAAGGCCTTTACAAGGGGAAAGAGGGGTAACAAGATGATGAAAATTACGGGATACCACTTTTAAAACATCCTCTTATCAATACCTATGCCAATTTTCCAAATATAAGTCCCAAACCTAATAAAATCGTTACGATATCAATAGGGTTTCAGGGTATTGCTTATAAAATCTTGTTAAATCAAATGCCATGATAAATTACCTGAAATTAGGCTAATCATAATTATTACCTCAGTAATTATACAGATAATGATAGGATTGATTCCAGAACCTAAACTCCCAATACCATAAGGAAATTATTTACAAATGATTTTTTTTAATCAAGACCAACAACTAGAAAATATCGGTAATCAAATTTTAGAGGCAACTTGGGCAGAGTTTCCAACTTTAGCAGCTCATCAAATTGCTTTGACTTGGGTGGTATATGATCCTCCCGCACCGGTGAATACAGGTGGTGCGCTGACTCCTAACGCTTTTTGGGAACATCCGGTGCGGGGTTTTAGCTATCGGGGGGGAGAACGAATTTATCCTGCAAGTGTGGTGAAGTTATTTTATTTGGTAGTGGTGCAAGAATGGCTAGAGAAAGGAATGAGTCAGGCTTCGGCAGAATTAGACCGGGCTTTGAAGGATATGATAGTTGATTCTAGCAACGATGCGACTAGTTTAATTGTTGATATCATCAGTGGGACTAGTTCTGGTCCCCAGTTAAGTCTTGGACCTTTTGAAACTTGGAAATATCAACGCAATATTATTAATCGTTATTACCAGTCTTTGGGGTGGGAGGAAATGAAGACGATTAATGTCTGTCAAAAAACTTGGGGTGATGGTCCCTATGGACGGGAAAGAGCTTTTTACGGGGAGATGTTTGAAAATCGGAATATGCTGACGACGGATGCGACTGCGAGATTATTACATAGTATCGTGGGTGGGGTGACGGTTTCTAGTGAGCGATCGCAATCTATGATGAATTTACTCAAACGTAGTATTAAGCCAGAAGAGTTAAGCCAAGATGGCGAAGAGAACCAAATTACAGGCTTCTTAGGGGGTGGATTACCTCAAAATAGTCAAATCTGGTCAAAAGCAGGTTGGACAAGTACAGTCCGTCATGATGCGGCTTATATTGAATTACCAGATCAGCGTCCTTATCTGTTGGTGGTGTTTACGGAAGGGAAAGAGCAAGCTAAGAGTCGGGAAATCTTACCTTTTGTGTCTAGAAGAATTGCAGAAGCGATCGCTAATTTATAGAATTGCAATTACTGGGACTTAACAACGGAAATAGGGAAAAATGGGACGGATTTTTATTTCTGCGGCACATGGTGGCACAGAAGCGGGCAAAAATGACCCCGGTGCGATCGCTGGTGGCACAACGGAAGCAAAGGAAATGATTCTTTTGCGGGATTTGGTGGTGATAGAACTGCGAACCCGGAATTTAGAAGTTTTAGCTGTTCCTGACGATTTAAGTGCGGCTCAAACCATCGCTTGGATTAATGCTCGTGCTAATTCTAAAGATGTGGCATTAGAAATTCAAGCCAATGCAGCTAATAGCCCATCTGTGCGCGGAGCAAGTGCCTTTTATATTGCCAAAAATGATCAGCGCAAACAAAATGCAGAAATGTTATTAACGGCACTTTTGCGCCGTGTCCCCCAATTACCCAATCGCGGAGTCAAACCAGATACAGATAGTGGCTTGGGTAACTTGCAATTTTGTCGTCAAACAGCGATCGCTGCCATACTACTACAAGTCGGTTTCCTCAGCAGTCCCGAAGATCGGGCTTTATTACAAAGTCGTCGTCGTGATTTTGCGATCGGAATTGCCGAAGGACTAACTACTTGGAGTCAAGCAAATGATCCTCAGCAACCAAAAACCGAAAATTATCCCAGCATTAACATCAATATCAATGGACAGAATTACTCAGAACAAGGACTATTAATTAATGGTAATGCTTACATCCCCATTGATTTAGTAGATCGGTTACGGATTGATATTTCAAAATTAACTAATTTACGCCGGATTACCTATCGGCAGATAGTTTATATCAAAGCCATAGAACTTCGAGAATCTCATATTTCTATTGATTGGGATAGTGCCTCACGCACAGTCAAATTACGCTCAATTTCAACAGTTTGTCCCGGACAAATTGAACAACTTATCTCCACTGGCAACACATCAGAAATACAATTACAATCATTTCTAAAAATCAATAATGAAAGTGCCATTACCCAATTTCCTGACCTTCCCAAACTATATCGAGAAGAAGCAACTATTGAAGGCATAAATCATGACATTGCTTTTTGTCAAATGTGTCTAGAAACTGGATTTTTACGGTTTGGGACTGACATCAAACCCCAACAAAATAACTTTGCCGGTTTAGGTGCAGTTGGTGGTGGTGCTGAAGGAGCATCATTTCCCAGCGCCAGAATTGGTGTCAGAGCGCATATTCAACATTTAAAAGCCTATGCCAGTTTAGAACCCTTAGTCCAGCCAGAAGTAGATCCGCGATTTCGTTTTGTTACCAGAGGTGTTGCTCCCTCAGTTAATCAATTATCAGGGCGCTGGTCTGCGGATTTAGACTACGGAATCAAAATTACAGCTATTATCAGAAGACTCTATGAGTCAGCAAATCTTTTGTAATTATAGAAAAGTTTAAAAAGCGACGGTCAGTCGCAGCTAACCAGACAAGACCCATCTTCATGGGTTTCAAATCTTAATTTTTCCTTAAGTCTACGCAGGTGGACTTTGTTTGTGTAGTAGCGACTGACCGTCGCCGGAAACTTTTCTCTTAATCCTGTTATAGTGATATTAATGATGATTAGGAACAATATTTGTGTTTCCCCTCTACGATGAAAACCCGACCCGAATTACGCCATATTTTACCTATGGTTTAATTGGCATGAATGTTCTAGTTTTTCTCCACGAAATCAGTTTGTCAAATCTGCAACTAGAACAGTTTTTTCAATTGTATGCAGTCATACCGCAAGAATTAACCATCAACTGGAGTGGAGAGTGGACAACCTTATTTACCTCACAATTTTTGCATGGAGGTTGGTGGCACTTAATATCCAATATGATCTATCTGTGGGTATTTGGTAACAATATTGAAGACCGTTTAGGGCATTTTAAATATTTATTATTTTATTTAACCTGTGGTGCTATAGCTGCTTTATGTCAATGGTTTATTGGTATGTACTCTACTATCCCTTCCTTGGGTGCAAGTGGGGCAATTTCTGGAGTTCTAGGTGCATACTTAATCTGGTTTCCTCAAGCAAGAATCACCACTTTAGTTTTTTTGGGTTTTTTCATCACCACAATTAATATCCCCGCATTAGTAATTATTGGTATTTTCTTTATACAAAATCTTATCGCTGGTTTTGCCAGTCTCCAGACAGCAGCTAAAATGAGTGTAGAAACGGGAGGAGTCGCTTATTGGGCGCACCTTGGGGGTTTTATTGTGGGGAGTATTTTTGCCCTGGGAAATAGAGAATAGAGAATTGGTAATTGGTAATTAATTGGTAATAAACCCACATTCCGCTTTGCTTCATTCGCAATGACAAGGACTTTAGCGATCGCTCCATGAGTTGTCATTGCGAGTGAAAGGAAGCAATCTCTTAATAACTTATAAATCTGGCGATTGCTTCATTCCCCTTTGCTTCATTCGCAATGACAGGAACTCTGGCGATCGCTCCATAAGTTGTCATTGCGAGTGAAAGGAAGCAATCTCTTGATGACTTATAAACCTGGCGATTGCTTCATTCCGCTTTGCTCCATTCGCAATGACAGGAACTCTGGCGATCGCTCCATGATTTGTCATTGCGAGTGAAAGGAAGCAATCTCTTGGTAACTTATAAACCTGGCGATTGCTTCATTCCGCTTTGCTCCATTCGCAATGACAAGGACTTTGGCGATCGCTCCATGAGTTGTCATTGCGAGTGAAAGGAAGCAATCTCTTAATAACTTATAAATCTGGCGATTGCTTCATTCCCCTTTGCTCCATTCGCAATGACAAGGACTTTGGCGATCGCTCCATAAGTTGTCATTGCGAGTGAAAGGAAGCAATCTCTTAATAACTTATAAATCTGGCGATTGCTTCATTCCCCTTTGCTCCATTCGCAATGACAGGAACTCTGGCGATCGCTCCATGAGTTGTCATTGCGAGTGAAAGGAAGCAATCTCTTGATGACTTATAAACCTGGCGATTGCTTCATTCCCCTTTGCTCCATTCGCAATGACAAGGACTTTGGCGATCGCTCCATGAGTTGTCATTGCGAGTGAAAGGAAGCAATCTCTTGATGACTTATAAACCTGGCGATTGCTTCATTCCCCTTTGCTCCATTCGCAATGACAAGGACTTTGGCGATCGCTCCATGAGTTGTCATTGCGAGTGAAAGGAAGCAATCTCTTGATGACTTATAAACCTGGCGATTGCTTCATTCCCCTTTGCTCCATTCGCAATGACAAGGACTTTGGCGATCGCTCCATAAGTTGTCATTGCGAGTGAAAGGAAGCAATCTCTTGATGACTTATAAACCTGGCGATTGCTTCATTCCCCTTTGCTCCATTCGCAATGACAAGGACTTTGGCGATCGCTCCATAAGTTGTCATTGCGAGTGAAAGGAAGCAATCTCTTGATGACTTATAAACCTGGCGATTGCTTCATTCCCCTTTGCTCCATTGGCAATGACAGGAACTCTGGCGATCGCTCCATGAGTTGTCATTGCGAGTGAAAGGAAGCAATCTCTTGATGACTTATAAACCTGGCGATTGCTTCATTCCCCTTTGCTCCATTCGCAATGACAGGAACTCTGGCGATCGCTCCATAAGTTGTCATTGCGAGTGAAAGGAAGCAATCTCTTGATGACTTATAAACCTGGCGATTGCTTCATTCCCCTTTGCTCCATTCGCAATGACAAGGACTTTAGCGATCGCTCCATGAGTTGTCATTGCGAGTGAAAGGAAGCAATCTCTTGATGACTTATAAACCTGGCGATTGCTTCATTCCCCTTTGCTCCATTCGCAATGACAGGAACTCTGGCGATCGCTCCATGAGTTGTCATTGCGAGTGAAAGGAAGCAATCTCTTGATGACTTATAAACCTGGCGATTGCTTCATTCCCCTTTGCTCCATTCGCAATGACAGGAACTCTGGCGATCGCTCCATGAGTTGTCATTGCGA
>NZ_JADEWA010000161.1:0-10796 GCF_015207865.1 Dolichospermum sp. LEGE 00246 | reverse complement strand
GAGGGGAAATAAATCTTTGGAAAAATCGCATTCAGTATGTTCTGGTAAATAGTCTAAGACTTCTGGTTCTAAAATATAAGTGCCAGTGTTGACAGTATCAGAAAAGATTTCGCTAGTGGAAGGCTTTAGCAATTAAGGAAATTAACGCTGCTGGGGGTATTTTAGGTAAGCAAATTGAAGCAGTTGTTGAAGATGGCGCTTCTAATTGGGACACCTTTAGAGAAAAAGCTACTAAATTGATTGACCAGGATCAAGTAGCTGTAGTTTTTGGTTGTTGGACTTCTGCTAGTCGCAAAAATGTCAAGCCAGTTTTCGAGAGCAAGGATCATATGCTCTGGTATCCTGTGCAGTATGAAGGTCAAGAATGTTCTAAAAATATTTTTTACACTGGTGCAGCCCCAAATCAACAAATTGAACCTTCTGTTGATTGGTTGTTGAAGAATAAAGGTAAAGAGTTCTTTTTAGTAGGTTCTGACTATGTTTTCCCCCGCACTGCTAATAACATTATTAAGGCTCAATTAGAGGCTTTAGGTGGGAAAACTGTGGGAGAAGATTACTTACCTTTGGGTAATACGGAAGTAACAGCTATTATCACTAAAATTAAGCAAGTTTTACCCAAAGGTGGTGTAATTTATAATACCCTTAATGGTGATAGTAATGTTGCTTTCTTCAAACAGTTGAAAGGAGCGGGATTGACACCAGATAAGTATCCTTCCATGTCTGTGAGTATTGCGGAAGAGGAAGTTAAAGCCATTGGTGTGGAGTATCTAGAAGGACATTATGCTGCTTGGAACTATTTTCAAACAGTAGACACACCTGCGAACAAGAAATTTGTGGCGGCTTTTAAGAAAGAATACGGTGAAGACAGGGTAACAAATGACCCAATGGAAGCGGCATACATCGCCGTGTATTTATGGAAGCAAGCGGTAGAAAAAGCAACTACAACTGACTTAGCAAAAGTCCGGGCTGCGGCCTATGGTCAAACTATAGATGCACCTGAAGGAAAAGTGACTGTTAATGCCAATCATCACATATCAAAAATTGTGCGGATTGGTCAAGTCAGAAAGGATGGACTATTTGACATTGTTTATGCTACTCCCGCACCAGTTGAACCAGTTCCTTGGAATCAATTTGTGAAAGAGACCAAGGGATTTGCTTGTGATTGGTCAGATCCTGCAAAAGGTGGTAAATACAAGAATGGTTAATTTGGTGGTCAGTTGTCAGGGGTTAGTAATACTCAAAACGGCTAGAAACTGGACTTTTTTATCATACAAATAACAAGCCTCTCTAGTATTAAATATTATTCCTTAACCCTCTCCTAAGAGGAGAGGGTTAAGGAAAGTGATTTAGGTGAAAATAGCTCCCCAATCACAGAAAGAGAGCTTAGGCACTTAGATAAAGAAGCTACTAACAGCAATAGTACCCAAAGCTGGTAATATACCACTATATCCTGTGATATTCACCAATAGGTCATTGCCTAATTGGAAACCAGCCACACCATCATTAATGACCAAATAAGTTCCGGCAATACCGGAAGTGGTGACACTGACTAAAGCTGCACTATTTACACCTAAAGCCTGATTATCAGATAATCCTCCGTTAGCATCAATAAATACACTATTGGCCATATTTATTAAGGTAGTAGCTGTACTATCAGCAGCACGAGTGAAGGCAGTGGGAGCCTTCATAGCTACACCCAAGGAGGTCAACAGGTCAATTTTGTCAGTGCCGATGGCAAAGTCGGTAATTCTGTCTGCTCCTAATACTGGGGATTGTCCAAATTGGAAAACAAAGGTATCGCTTCCTGTTCCACCTGTGAGGGTGTCTGCACCTAAACCACCGTTGAGGGTGTTATTGCCACTATTACCAGTGAGAGTGTTATTATTTGCGTTCCCTGTGCCGTTAATTGCGGCTACTCCTGTGAGGGTGAGGTTTTCTAGATTATCTCCCAAGGTATAAGTGACAGATGATTTAACTGTATCTGTTCCCTCATTGGCTTTTTCTATGATGGTGTCAGTAGTAGTATCTACCACATAAACATCATTACCTAAACCACCAATCAAGGTATCAATACCATTACCACCGTTGAGGGTGTTATTGCCACTATTACCTGTGATAGTGTTATGCAGACTGTTACCCGTACCATTAATATTGCTGCTTCCTGTCAAGGTCAGGTTTTCCACATTATTAGGTAAGGTGTAGGAAATAGATGCGTTGACTAAATCAGTTCCTGCGTTGAGAGCTTCAGTAACAATGTCACTTATATGATTAACGGTATAAGTATCGTTGCCGGCAAGTCCAATCAGGGTATCTGGACCATCTGTACCGATTAAGGTGTCAGCGTTATAAGTTCCAAACATCATTTTGTAAATGGTAGTCATAAGAATCTCCTTGATTTTTTGCTTGCTTAAATTTCGTTAAAATATCACAATGGAATTGTATCATGTCCGTCTAATCACTTACGATATAGGTTGTCATTTTTTCATGGTAATATCCTTAATTACTAAAAGCTAAAAGATAAGTAGTGAGACAGAATTAATTACACAATGTTATTGCCTAAGCGTTGCGTTAGCTGTATGGAACGAAGTGAAATGAAGCAATCACCAGGGCTGTGATTGCTTCATTTCACTTCGCTCGCAATGACTGTAAATATTTTTGTCCAATTACTTAAAGAGGCGAGAGTAAAGAAGTTTTCAGCGATTTTACGTTTGTTTGGTTTTATTGTGTTCACCTACTTATTCATATTTGTACTTCGTTTAGTGGCAATTTGCTGTGAGGTGAAAATAACTAAAAAACAACTGACAACTGACAACTGACTATTAGGAATAAATTGATAATTGCAGGGATAAAATGTTAACAGGGTTCTTGGAAGCTGTATTTAATGGTGTTAGTATTGGCGCTGTTTTATTAATTGCTGCGTTAGGATTAGCGATCATATTTGGCTTAATGGGTGTCATTAATATGGCACATGGTGAGCTAATGATGTTTGGCGCTTATACAACTTTTGTCGTGCAAAATGTTTGTAAGCAATTGGGTGGGGTTTGGTTTGAAGTTTATATATTTCTGGCTTTGATTATTGCTTTTGTTTTCACTGCTGGTGTGGGATTAGTTCTGGAAAAAAGTGTAATTCGTTATCTCTATGGACGACCTTTAGAAACTCTGTTAGCAACTTGGGGCGTAAGTTTAATTTTTCAGCAGTTTGTTCGCAGTGTCAATTTATTATTAGTCATGGGGATGGTTTTGTTTTCTGTTTTGTTTTTTGGGGGTTTATGGATTTTAAATTCTCGGAATAATTTACAGAAAATTCGTAACTGGGTTGTGGGAGTTTTACTATTTTTGTCACTAGGATTGACAATCACAATTTGTAATTTATTGAGTAAAACCTATCAGCAAGCGGTAACTTTACCTTGGTTCGGCGCTCAAAATGTGGATGTTACAGCCCCTAGTTGGTTACAATCTGGTGTATCTTTAGCTGGTGTACAATTACCTTATGCCCGGTTATTTATTATTGTTTTGACGATTATTTGTGTGGGAGGAATTTATCTATTTTTGCAACGTTCTCATTGGGGATTAAGAATTAGGGCTGTTACTCAAAATCGCAGTATGAGCGCTTGTTTGGGTATTCCCACTCAAAAAGTTGATGCAATTACTTTTGCACTGGGTTCAGGGTTAGCTGGTGTGGCTGGATGTGCAATTAGTTTACTCGGTTCTGTCGGACCAAATACTGGACAAAATTACATTATTGACACCTTTATGGTGGTGGTTGTCGGTGGTGTGGGTAATTTAGCTGGTACGATTTTGGCAGCTTTGGGAATTGGGACAATTAATTATTTGATTGGTTCGGGAACTTTGGCTTTGTTGTTGGGTGCGGTCAAGCCTTTGGCTGATTTATTTAGTTTTTTTGCAACTACAAGTATGGCTAAGGTGATGGTTTTTGCGTTAATTATTGTGTTTTTACAGTGGAAACCTGGCGGAATTTTTCCCCAAAAGGGTCGTCATGTTGATGTTTAAATTATGGGAAATTAAACGCAGATAAACGCAGATAAACGCGGATTTTAGAAAATGGATAAGTTAGAAATGATGAAAATTAAAAAGGGGCGAAATTTAATATTAGTTGAAGTTGGGGTCGTTTGTGCGATCGCTTTAATTTTGATTTTGATTATGCCGGTTTTACTTTCAGATTTTCGTCTGAATTTATTGGGACGATTTTTGTCTCTGGCTATTGTGGCTTTGGGAATTGATTTAATTTGGGGTTATGCTGGTTTATTGAGTTTGGGACATGGGATTTTCTTCGGTTTGGGTGGATATGCGATCGCTATGTACCTAAAATTGCAAGTCCCCACGGGGGAGTTACCAGATTTTATGTCCCTTTATGGTGTTATGGAACTTCCTGGATTTTGGCGGCCTTTTTCTTCTTTTCCCCTGTCTATGGCTGCTGTGGTGATGATTCCGGGTTTGTTAGCAGGATTACTGGGATATTTAGTATTTCGTAACCGCATTAAGGGCGTTTATTTTTCGATTTTGACTCAAGCTGCAATTATTGTATTTTTCAATTTTTTTAATGGACAACAACAATTTTTTAATGGCACAAATGGGTTGATAGATTTTACCACTTTTCCGCCTTTATCTTGGGGAGTTAATGGCAGTGGTGCTATAGTTAGTGATAGCAAAACTCAATTTGTTTTTTACGTCTTGACGGTGGTATTTTTGGCGGCTACTTATGGGCTTTGTCGCTGGTTAACTAGTGGACGTTTTGGTAGATTATTAATAGCTATTCGTGATGATGAAAGTCGGGTGAGATTTTCTGGTTACGACCCCACAGATTTTAAAGTCTTAGTATTTGCTGTTTCGGGAGCAATTGCTGGTATAGCTGGGGCATTTTACACCGTTCAAAGTGGTTCTGTATCCCCTAGATCCATGGATATTGGCTTTTCTATTGAAATGGTGATTTGGGTGGCTGTGGGGGGAAGAGGGACATTAATCGGGGCAGTTATTGGCACTTTATTAGTTAATTATGCCCGGACTTTTTTAAGTGAACAATTCGCGGAAATATGGCTATTTTTTCAGGGTATACTATTATTAATTATCGTCATTCTGCTTCCTGATGGCATAATGGGATGGTTAAATCAACAAAATATTCCTTTCGGGAAACGTCAGCAATTAAAAATTTCTGATACCTATCCTAGTTTAGAAGAAGACATAGAAGTGAAACATGAACGCCAAAATCTTGGAAACTGAAAATGTAACCGTTAGTTTTGACGGTTTTAAAGCATTAAATCGCCTAAATTTTAGTATGAATGTTGGTGAATTGCGCGTAGTAATTGGTCCGAATGGGGCAGGAAAAACCACTTTTTTGGATGTAATTACAGGTAAGGTTCAACCAACTATAGGGAAAGTATTATTTAAGGGTAAAAATTTACGTTCCTTAGCCGAACATCAAATTGCACGGCTGGGAATTGGGCGCAAATTTCAAACTCCACGAATATATCTTAATTTAACACCTTTCGAGAATTTAGAAATCACTAGTAATCGTCAGAAAAATGTCTTCTCAACCTTGTTTCGTTCTATCAATTCTGCGGAGAAAAATAGTCTTAAAGGCTTATTAGAAACAATTGGTTTAACTGCAAAAGCAAATATTCCAGCGGCTTTATTATCCCACGGAGAAAAGCAACGTTTGGAGATTGGAATGTTAGTAGCACAATCTCCTGATTTATTACTTGTTGATGAACCAGTGGCTGGTTTAACAGATGAAGAAACCTATAATATCGGTAATTTATTATCAACATTAGCCACGAGTCATTCAATTTTAGTTATTGAACATGATATGGAATTTGTGCGACAAATTGCTAAGAAGGTGACAGTATTGCATGAAGGTTCAGTATTGTGTGAAGGTGATTTTGAGAAAGTCAGAAATGATCCCCGCGTTATTGAAGTATATTTAGGAAAACAGGAAGAGAATCATACCCCCCCTTAATCCCCCCTTGTGAAGCTGGGAAACAAGAACTCTGTCCCCTCCCGGTTATAAGGCGTGTACACACAAGTCAAATTACCCCCCTTAATCCCCCTTTGGAAATGGGGGAAACCGGAAAAATTACTTCCCTCCCCTTTGTAAAGGGAGGGTTAGGAAAAAAATAGTTAATCAGGTTAATTTTATAATGCTAAAAATTTCTAATCTTAACGTTCATTATGGTGAAAGTCATATTATCAGAAATGTAGATTTGACTGTATTACCAGGACAGATGGTATGTTTAATTGGCCGCAATGGGGTGGGGAAAACAACCATGCTAAAAACAATTATTGGCTTACTTAAACCCAGCAGCGGAATTATTAATTTTGCAGGGGAGATAATTAACGGTAAACCAACTTATGAACGGGCGAAAATGGGTATTGGTTATGTGAGTCAAGGAAGGGAAATTATACCGCGATTAACAGTTAAAGAAAATCTGCTTTTGGGATTAGAGGCTAGACAAAAACCAGTCAAAAAACCAGAAATTCCCCCAGAAATTTTTAGCCTATTTCCAGTACTAAAAACTATGCTTTCTCGTATGGGTGGAGATCTAAGTGGTGGACAACAGCAACAATTAGCGATCGCTCGTGCTTTAATGGGAAAACCACAACTACTCGTATTAGACGAACCGACGGAAGGTATTCAACCCTCAATCATTTTGGAAATTGAAGCCGCAGTCCGTCAGATTATTGAAACCACAGGAGTTTCCGTCTTATTGGTAGAACAGCACTTGCATTTTGTCCGTCAGGCAGATTACTATTATGCCATGCAAAAAGGGGGGATTGTTGCTTCCGGTCTAACTCAGGAACTTAGTCAAGATGTGATTCAAAAGTTTTTGACGGTTTAGTGATAATTGATAAAGATAAAGCCAGGGAATAAATTCCCTGTCTCATAGCAAAAGTCGGTTAAAACCGACTGTTTCGATTAACTTCTCAAATTCACACCAAATTTTTCAACTAAAGCTGTCCGCACCTGATTATGAACTGGTTCAATTTCATTTTCAGTGAGGGTGCGATCGCTGGCACGATATACTAAACGAAAGGCTAAACTGCGTTGTCCTGTGGGGACATTTTCACCCCGATATTCATCAAACAATTCCACAGAATTTAACAACCCTTTCCCAGCTTTATTAATAACTTTTTCCAATTCGGAAACCGTCACTTTCACAGGGGCAAAAAACGCCAAATCTCTGTCACTAGCTGGATAGGTAGAATAGGAACTGAATTTGGGAACTAGCAAATCATCATGATCCCAGGCATCCAACAGAGCATCTAAATCCAATTGAAACACATAAACGGCTTCTGGCAAATCCTTCTCTCGACGTAATTGGGGGTGAACCTGTCCGAATGTTCCCAATCTACTACCCTTTACCCACAATGAAGCTGTGCGTCCAGGATGTAAGCGAGAATCTCGATTTTCGGGTTGAAATTCTACCACTAATTTTAGTTGTTTAAAGACACTTTCTAAAATGCCTTTGGCTTCAAACCAAGTAATCGCTTCTTCCTTACCACCTCTTGACCATTTACCGACAGTGATATCACCACCAATAATTCCAGCCAGGATTTCCGCTTCTTGTAAACCCTCTTCTTCGCGCCAGAAAATCCGACCGATTTCAAAACCGTTTAATGCCCCATTTCCTTGCTCTATATTATATTGAAAAGCGGTAATTAAACCGGAAATCAAATCAGTGCGTAAAGCCGAATATTCAGCAAACAAAGGGTTACTTAAAATGATCTGTTTATCTTCACCTGGTTTCACCAAAGAATAATGAATTAATTCTGTTAAACCTTCAGCGCGGAGATAAGCGCGTAACCTGCGAATTAATTCTTGTTCTAAAGATAGATAACCAGCTTCGGATTTTTCTGGTAGAGTATCACAGAACTTATCATAACCATATAACCGGGCAATTTCTTCAATTAAATCAATTTCCCGTTCTAAATCGCGGTAACGATAGGGAGGTACGGTAACTGTCCAATTTCGGTCATCAATTTTGGCTAATTTACATCCTAAAGCCGTGAGAATTTTTTCGACATCTGACCCTTGTAATTCTCCTGTTTCGAGTCCTAATTCAATCGGACCTAGCACTTCATTAACTTTATCTAAACGCAGGTTAATAGAATGTGACCAAGTAGAAATATCTGGACGATAATCGGAAATTTCTTGCTGAACAATCACCCCTGCGGCTAATTCACTAATTAAGGATAAAGCGCGGTGACAAGCTATTTCTAATTCGGCACGATTTACGCCCCTTTCGTATCTACCAGAAGCCTCACTTCTTAACCCCGCACTGCGAGAAGAACGGCGAATAGCCACAGAATCAAATAACGCTGCTTCTAAAACTAAACTTTGTGTACCTTCATGAACTTCTGTTTCTGCACCACCCATAACACCTGCTAAAGCCACCGCTTGATTATTAGCAGTAATTAATAAATTTTGGGTTGATAAATTACGAATATTTCCATCTAAGGTTTTTAAAGTTTCCCCAGTTTCCGCAAACCGCACACCAATGATTAAATTTTCGCCGCCACCTACAGATTGTAAACGCTCTTTATCGAAAGCGTGAAGAGGTTGTCCTCTTTCCAATAAAACGTAGTTAGTGATATCAACTACATTATTAATTGGTCTGACTCCAGCAGCGCGTAAACGTTGTTGCAGCCATTCAGGAGAAGCCGCAATTTTGATGTTTTCGACAACTGTACCAATATAGGCAGGACAAGCTTGGATTTCAGAAATTTTTAAAGTGATGCTTTTCCCAGTCTTGGTATTTTCTACATCTGCAACTGGGGGAATTGATAGTTTTCCGCCAGTTAAAGCTGCTACTTCCCGGGCAATACCCACCATAGATAAAGCGTCAGCCCGGTTAGCAGTAGCGGTGACATCTAAAATCACATCTTCCAAACCCAACAGGGGACGAACATCACTACCCACCACCATGTTTTCTTCAGGGAATATATGAATACCGTCAATATCAGTGGGTAAACCCAGTTCTTTTAAAGAGCATATCATCCCATTGGAGGGAACACCACGCAGTTTTGCGGGTTTGATTTTTAAATCAATATTGGGTAAATAAGTTCCTGTGGTGGCGACAGGGACATAGATATCTGCGCGGACGTTCGCAGCACCGCAAACGATATTTACAGTCTCAGCAGCCCCAATATCTACGGTACAAACGCTCAATTTATCTGCATTGGGGTGGGGTTGACGTTCTAGCACTTTTCCCACAACTACACCATTTGCCCAAGTGCGGCGGTCTTCTATATCTTCTACTTCAAACCCTGCCATTGTCAAGGTTTCCGCCAGTTCTTCTGGGGTGAGTTTGATTTCTACAAGTTCTTTTAACCAGGTTAGAGAAATACGCATGGAGTCTGTTTGTTTAGATTTGTCTTTCGCTCTAATTTTATATATTAGGTGAAAATTATGAGATTTTTTGGCTTTGCTAATTGAATGTATGAATTAGCCTCACGCCAAGGCGCAAAGACGCAAAGAATAAGAGTTAAAGAAATCTAATTTTTTGGTTTTACAGTGGAAATTCGATGTGGAAGGTCTCTACATTTTTTTTCACCGGATGTCTATTATGATTAATTAAGTAGATATCAGAATCTATTCCTATGGGAGATATGTCCAATATGGTACAGCAATTATCAGCAGAAACCACACCAGAAATCATCTACCCTGACAGCGACGGTCAACCAATGGCAGATAATACTAAACAATATCAATGGATTGTTAAAGTTAAAGAAAATTTAGAAATATTATTTGCATCAAATCCAGATGTATTTATTGCCGGTGATTTACTTTGGTATCCTGTGGAGGGAAATCCGAAAATTCGCCAAGCACCTGATGTATTAGTAGTTTTTGGCAGACCAAAGGGAGATAGAGGTTCATATCAACAATGGAAGGAGAATAATATTCCTCCTCAAGTAGTTTTTGAAATTTTATCTCCAGGAAATCGAACTTCGGCGATGATTAATAAATCGCTTTTTTATCAACGTTATGGTGTGGAGGAATATTATATTTATGATCCTGATAGTATAGAATTATCTGGTTTTGTGCGTTATCAAGATGCTTTTGTCGTCATTGAAGATATTAATGGTTGGATAAGTCCACGATTGGGTATCCGGTTTCAACTTGTATCTGATAATTTAGAAATTTATTATCCTGATGGTAATAAGTTTCTTACATCTGTGGAATTTGATCAACTTGCGAAACAAGAACGTCAAGAAAAGGAAGCAGCTATTCAGCAGTATCAAGAATTATTAACAAAGTTGCAAGAAAAGGGCATTGATTTAGGTACAAGATGAACCCCTCCCCGCAAGCGAGGAGGGGGCTATGATATAAGTAGTTGGACAAAAATATTTACAGTCATTGCGAGGGAAGGGAAGCAATCACAACCCTGGCGATTGCTTGATTTCACTTCGTTCCATATGGCTAAAGCCACGCAACGCTTACGCAATGACATTGTGTAATTAATTCTGTCTCACTACTTACCTCATTTAACTCGCAACTGTTGTGTAATATGGTGTGTTATGTAGCGGTATTCACTAAATTCTATTAGATCAAGGGCGATCGCTGTTATACTAAATACCATTAGGGAGCATGGATGATATTTGCAAAATTTTAAGATAATGGAGCGTTACACCGTCGCTAACACATCCTACGTATATCTATAAATATTATTTTGGAGTTGGAATTATGACAGATGCAAAAAATATCAATAAACCATTATTTTCTCAACATTATTTAGACTATCGGCTTCAAGAATCTCCAGAATGGCAATTAGATATTAAAC
>NZ_JADEWA010000160.1:0-10805 GCF_015207865.1 Dolichospermum sp. LEGE 00246 | reverse complement strand
TGTACAGAAATTCGAGTATTAGTAATAATAGGTCGTCCATTGCAAATATCTGGATGAATAGTTATTCTGCTTTCCATTTTGTTTACTTCTTGTCGTTACGGATTAATTGTAGCATTTGTCTGATAGCGTGGTGCAAGCTGTGTGAGGATTTCCAGGATGAGGGATCTATTTGCAGAGGAGGTTGCTAATTTGACGGTGATTAATTGTCTGAATCAGGATTTCCAGGATTTTAGGATTTACAGGATGATGGATCTGTTTGTAAATGATGTTGCTAATTTGACGCTGATTAATTGTCTGAATCAGGATTTCCAGGATTTCAGGATTTACAGGATGCTCCCTTCGGTGGTTAATTCGAGCGATCGCTGTGGGAATTTGTCTGAATCAGGATTTCCAAGATTTCAGGATTTACAGGATGAGGTTGCTAATTTGAGGATAATTAATGATGAGCGATCGCTGTGGGAAATTGTTTGAATCAGGATTTCCAGGATTTCAGGATTTACAGGATGAGGTATCTGGTGGTTAATTCGAGCGATCGCTGTGGTTGTCTGAATCAGGATTTCCAGGATTCGGTGGTTAATTAGAGCGATCGCTGTCCCTATATCCCTAGATCCCCGACTTCTTAGAGAAGTCGGGGATCTGAATAACTCTAATCGCACCAAAATAAGGTTGTTAATTTGAGGATAATTAATGATGAGCGATCGCTGTGGGAATTTGTCTGAATCAGGATTTCCAGGATTCGGTGGTTAATTCGAGCGATCGCCCCTGCTAAATTATTGAGAAGACCGATCGCTGTGGGAATTTGTCTGAATCAGGATTTCCAGGATTCGGTGGTTAATTCGAGCGATCGCCTTTACCAATTCTTGAGAAAAGGATTTCTATGATTCGGTGGTTAATTCGAGCGATCGCTGTGGGAATTTGTCTGAATCAGAATTTCCAGGATTTCAGGATTTCCAGGATGAGGTATTCGGTGGTTAATTCGAGCGATCGCTGTCCCTATATCCCTAGATCAGGAGCTTAACGCATCGCGCTAAACCCCTATGGGAGAATTATATTCTAAGCAAAGACAAACTGTTTAGAATCTGTCAAACTCAAGCTACTGGCTTGAATCCCAGTCAGAGTCGCTAAAGTTTGATTGTTGAAGACAATCGCAGTATCAGCACCAACTTGATTTAACTTGAGTGTGGATGTGGTAATACCTAAACTGACAGCACCTTGAATACCAATGACATCAGTACCCAGTTGGAAGTCAAGCACGGTATTAGCCGAAGAGGGTAATTCAGCATTGACAATCCAGAATTGGTCAGCACCAGCACCACCGGAAATTAAGTTACCACCACCAAGACTAACTCTGAAGATATCTTTACCATCACCACCTAAAGCGCGGTCATTGCTACCCAAGTAGAAGGTATCATCCCCAAGACCACCGGATATGCGGTTGCCACCTTGACCATCTTTAGCATTAAAGGTGTCATTACCGTCACTACCGAAAGCGCGATCGCGTTTATTCACAAAAATTGTATCTTCACCGCTACCCAGATCAACGATATTGTTACCTGAGTTGGGAAAAACAGATACAGTGGACAGGTCTACCTCATCTTTACCTGCACCTGTAAATACAATATTGTTTTGACCATCGAATTGACTACCAGGAGTAGCAATTAATTTATCATCTCCTGGAGTTCCTACAGTTGTAGATTGGTTGTCAATGATTTTTTCGACTGCGATCGCAAAAATATCATTAGCAGATGTTCCGGCTTTATCTGTAGCGATCGCCTTAACATTAAAGTTCCCTACATTATCATTAGTGGGAGTACCGCTAAAGGTGCGAGTTGTGGGATTAAAGGTTAACCAAGTTGGTAAAGCATTGTCATTTTCTAAGGTTGCTGAATAGGTAAGAACATCACCAGCATCAATATCGCTGAAGGTATTGGTGGGAATTTGGAAGTTAAAGAGGTTATCTTGTTTAGCGTTTTGATCTGCAATTGTATTTCCTAATGTTGGTGCATCGTTGACATTTTCAACTGTAATAGTAAAGATATCACTAACAGTTGCCCCGGCTTTATCTGTAGCGATCGCCTTAATATTCAAACTACCCACATTATCATGAGTGGGAGTACCGCTAAAGGTGCGAGTTGTAGAATTGAAGGTTAACCAACTTGGTAAAGCATCGCCATTTTCTAATGTGGCTGAATAGGTAAGAACATCACCAGCATCAATATCGCTGAAGGTATTGGTGGGAATTTGGAAGTTAAAGAGGTTATCTTGTTTAGCGTTTTGATCTGCAATTGTATTTCCTAATGTTGGTGCATCGTTGACATTTTCAACTGTAATAGTAAAGATATCACTAACAGTTGCCCCGGCTTTATCTGTAGCGATCGCCTTAACATTAAAGTTCCCTACATTATCATTAGTGGGAGTACCGCTAAAGGTGCGAGTTGTGGGATTAAAGGTTAACCAAGTTGGTAAAGCATTGTCATTTTCTAAGGTTGCTGAATAGGTAAGAACATCATCAGCATCAATATCTGTGAAAGTATTGGTGGGAAGTTGGAAATTAAAGACGTTATCTTGTTTAGCGTTTTGGTCTGCAATTGCATTTGCTGTGGGAACTTCATTATTAGTAACCTCCTCATCATTCGAAATATTTCGAACAAAACTAGCATTACCCTCAATATTGGGTTGCTCGTCCAGCTGTCCTCCAGTAGAACCGGCAACATATATAGAACCATCTAATCCTGTTGTTATAGCATTGACAGAATCATCACTACTGGTTCCTAAGAGTTTTGTCCATACTTTAGTACCATCAATTGTATATTTTGTAATAAAAGCGTCAATGCCACCATTATTATTTTGCTCGTCCAGCTGTCCTCCAGTGGAACCGGCAACATATATAGAACCATCTAATCCTGTTGTTATAGCATTGACAGAATCATCACTACTAGTTCCTAAGAGCTTTGTCCATACTTTAGTACCATCAATTGTATATTTTGTAATAAAAGCGTCAATGCCACCATTATTATTTTGCTCGTCCAGCTGTCCTCCAGTGGAACCGGCAACATATATAGAACCATCTAATCCTGTTGTTATAGCATTGACAGAATCATCACTACTAGTTCCTAAGAGCTTTGTCCATACTTTAGGTTTAGTACGATCACTTGTATATTTTGTAATAAAAGCGTCAATACCACCATTATTATTTTGTCCGTCCAGCTGTCCTCCAGTCGAACCGGCAACATATATAGAACCATCTAATCCTGTTGTTATAGCATTTGGGTATTCATTTTTATTAGTTCCGTATATCGGGAAGTAAGCCACTGAAGCCACTGGATTATCAGCTTTCAATTGTGCAACAAAGACATCACTATTATCACTAATGGTACTACCGGCAAGATATATCCAACCATCAGTATTTATTGCCAGCGCCCTGGCGGATTCATCGCCTGATGATCCTAACAGTTGTGTCGAATCTAAATTACCTTCAAGAGTGTACTTACTGATGAAAGCATCATTTTTACCATTATTAATTTTTCCATCTAGGTTTTTACTAGTAGATCCCGCAATATATATAAAAGATCCGTACGTCTTTATAGCATAAATATTTGTATTAGATAGCTGTTTTTCAAAAAGTCCGGGATTTGGATCTTCAGGAGTATCCGGGTTTTCGTCAGATTCGGGATTTGGATCTTCAGGAGTATCCGGGTTTTCGTCAGATTCGGGATTTGGATCTTCAGGAGTATCCGGGTTTTCGTCAGATTCGGGATTTGGATCTTCAGGAGTATCCGGGTTTTCATAAATCTTCAGTCCACGGAATTTAGCAGTGGCAGTCGGATTAGTAACATCCTGATCATTACCAAATGTTAGGTAAGAAAACCTACCGTTGAAGTGATCTTCTAATAAAATTTTGTATTTATGCCACCCCAAATTCGTTGCATATCTATCAATACCGTTAGTGATTGGATTCCATTTAAAACTTGATTCCTGTGATCCCCATATCTGAAAAGTTGTATCGTCAGTCGTTTGATCATTAAGAAGGTTTTTATCGTACACCACATTATCGTTATCAAATCCTATACTGTGAATCTCTCCTTCTTTAATACCCTGAAATTCAAATTCTAAAATTGTTTTAGGGGTGATTTTATGGTCAATCTTGACTTTTCGCCATAGACTTCCCTGAAGTTCTAATTCATTTCCATTAACTTTTACAGTTCCTTCTTGATCCGTCTGATCTTGATCTTGCTCATTTCCGTAAGCAGACAGTTGAAAGACATCTACCTTACCATTGACTTCTATTGAAATTTGATCGGATGTCATAATATTATTTACCATCAATTGTTTAATACTTTATGAGATCGGTCTTTTCGGTTAGCTTGTACTCCAATCTCTTAAACAAAATAAGAGCTTGGCTTGATAATTTTTGGGAATACTCACAAACTCCACCAGTCAAAAATCCATATCTTGTAGCAAACCCGCTGGGGCGCGGGTTTTGCTTGTGTAAGTGTGACTACTCACTAGTACCTGTATATGATCTTCCACCCAACAGACGCTGAGTTTTTGATATAAACTTCGTGATTCGGTGCTTTATCATGTTCCCCCTCAAGTGTATAAGTTCCTTTTTCGCAATCAAATTCTCCTGTGTAAGAATAATCAATGTCTTTCTATATTCTCGGATTTTATAACCCACATTCCGCACTTCATTAGAAAACTTTTACCAAGAAAAGATGAACCTGTTTATCGTGGAACAGAAATTGTTTTTCTATAAACCTCTCTCAATTTTTTTGGAGACCCTTCTTTATCATCAATAGATACAACTACTGTTGCCCTTCCCCCCAAAGTGCGAATAGATTCTAGACTAAATTCTGTATTAACGCATAATTTGTTAGTTTCTCCCTCTGTAATATTTTGTTGATAAGCGTCTGGCTCTACATCAATAGTTTGTCCTTTTTGATTCAAAAGTGCCAATTTCCATTCTGTTCTTATATTGCCATCATTTCTTACGCTGACACATATTTCAATTTCATCATCACCTAAACGATTACTAATACGTCTAGAGATAACGTTTATAACTTTTAGACCATACCTACCTTTCACAGAACCTGACGCTAACCCTAGCTCTTTCACAGCTTTAACCATAAGTGTTGCTTTACCAATGCAATCACCTTGATTACGCAAGGGCAAGGATTTGCAAAGACTATAGAGATTGGTTTTAAATTGCTCTTCGCACCGTGTTTTAGTTTCACCTGGAATGTTGCGGTCAACTCTGATATAACACTCATCATGTTCCTGACAGGCAGGACTAAATAGTTGTCCCCAAGGTGCGATCCCAACTCGTGTAAGGAAACTACCTGTACGGCTATTTTCGGGTCCGCAGTAATTCTTTTGTGCCTGGGCTGGTAGCACATTAAGATTAACTAAACTTGAACCAAAGACAGTAGATACAGTAATGGCAGAAACAGCGATCGCAGATGATATGATCTTATTCATGTCAATTCCCCCGTTTGAATAACGTACAAATTCTTATTGGGAGTAAATGCAGATAAATATGAAATTCACTACCCGACCCACAATAAATTACGATAGTTTTAAAACATACTTAATTTAATATGCCCAAAAGAGGATGTAAAGCCCTCAAAGGTATGTATAAGTGATATAAAAGTCTTTAAACGTAATATTATGTCACCCATAAAAGCGATCGCAGATGATATGATCTTATTCATGTCAATTCCCCCGTTCAAATAACGTACAAATTGTTATTGGGAGTAAATGTAGATAAATATGAAATTCACTACCCAACCCACAATAAGTTACAATAGTTTTCAAACATACTGAATTTAATACGCCCAAAAGAGGATGTCAAGACCTCAAAAGTATGTAAAAACGTGAAAAAGTCTCTAAAAGTAATATTCTGTCACCCATAAAAATCTTCACAAACGCCATTAGTCAAAAATTTATCTCTTACACCAAACCCGCGAAGGCGGGTTTTGTCTGTGTAGCCGTGACTTCCACTCGCCAGGCTAACAAATTTCGGCGTTGCTGAATTGAGGTATGAAATTCCCAAATTGAACCTTTAAAACTCTTACCTTTGCGTCTTTGCGCCTTTGCGTGAGACTAAAATTCATACCCTTAATCAGCAACGCCCAAATTTCCAACCAGCGCAGATGGGTTTTGTCTGTGTAGTCTCCCCAGAAGATGTATTAAAAGCATGATAGAATATCAAAAAGTCTTGACTTGAAGGGGGGGAGTAGTGTTAAATATTGAAGAGATAATTGAAATTGCAGATAACCAAGTCTTTGAGCATCAAGGACACCATCTCAATGATTTACAAAGAGCTATCCTGGAAGGGACACTACAGGGTAGAACTTACGCAGATATCGCCACAGAACACCACCACAGCGAAAAATACATCAAGGATAGCGCCAGTAAACTGTGGAAATCCTTATCTCAAGCAGTTGGAAAAAAAGTTAATAAATTTAATGTCAAGTCAACTTTAGGTAGATGTAGTTTCTCTTCAACTAATATTTTCACAATCAATAGTGGTAATCTATTTAAAGAATCTGCACCATCACCAGAAAATCATGAAATTATCCATAAACAAGAAAAGATAACCTCTCATCTAGACTTAAAAGATGCACCTGAAATCGGTGATTTTTATGGACGCAAAGTAGAATTATCATTACTACAACAAAAAATCCTCCAAGGAAAATGTAATTTAATAACTTTACTGGGTATTAAAGGTATTGGAAAAACTGCTTTAGCTTTAAAATTAGTTGATCATATCAAAGAAAATTTTGAGTTCGTTATTTATAAAAGTTTAAAATCTCTACCCAGTTTAGCACAACTAATCACAGAGACAATTTACCCTCATGATCAGCTTATTCCAGATAATTCACCTCATCAACTTTCACAATTTAAAAAAGCCATAGAAAAACACTCTTACCTGATTATCATTGACGATGTTAACTGTATTTTTTCAAGGCATCAAGTATCAGGTAAATATCAACAAGGGTATGAAGAATATGGGAATCTATTTAAATTATTATCAACAACAAAACATCAAAGTTGTCTAATTATCAATAGTAGTGAGGAAATTCGTGAATTATCGATCCCTAGATCCCCGACTTCTTTGAGAAGTCGGGGATCTGAAAGTCATGTTTTCACCCTGGAATTATTGGGATTAGATGATGGTGGTGTAAACATTCTTAAAAAATATGGCTTAAAGAATGAGGAAAATTATCAAAAATTGCTGAATATTTATCAAGGAAACCCCCAATATTTACAAATCATTGGTTATCTTATTCAAGAATTATTTGCAGGTGACACCAATAAATTCTTGCAACTAGATCAACCTTTTATAGATATTGAATTAACGGCTTTTCTAGAGCAAAGTTTAGATATCTTACCACCATCAGAAGTAGAATTATTGCATTTTATAGCTAGTCAAAATGGCTCAATTTTATTAAGTGAACTGGAAAATAGTTAT
This sequence comes from Dolichospermum sp. LEGE 00246, assembly GCF_015207865.1. Classification (NCBI taxonomy): domain Bacteria; kingdom Bacillati; phylum Cyanobacteriota; class Cyanophyceae; order Nostocales; family Aphanizomenonaceae; genus Dolichospermum; species Dolichospermum sp. LEGE 00246. Next base: position 3,331 of record NZ_JADEWA010000160.1, on the reverse strand, counting down.
CAGGTTTATGAGCCAATAGTTAGTAGTATTCAATCCCTAAAAAGGCGTTTTCTTGTTTCTACCCAACAAATAAATGCAGAAGTGAGTTTAGAGATTTCACCTCTGATTAGGAAATTTTACCACAAACTAGATCCCCGACTTCTCAAAGAAGTCGGGGATCTAAATTAAATTGCATCTGGATCAATATTTAATTCTCGCAACTTTGCTGCTAACCGTTGAGCTTTTTCATCAAAGATTGCTGCTCTTTGGGCTTCAATTGTTGCTCTTTGAGCTTCAATTGCTGCTCTTTGAGCTTCAAATTCTGCACTTTCTTCCGGTGTGGGAACTAAATCTCCATCTGGTGTAAAATACCTTAATAAACCCTGAACAATTCCTAAATATAAACCCAGTTCTTGACTCCATAAATGTCCATTTTCATTGGGTTCTACAAGTTGATATTTACCATGTATTAAATAAAAACCTGCAAATTCTAAGGTATAGGGATCAAACCAAAAATACTCAGGTGTGCGGAAAATATCTTGATAAAGTTCTTTTTTAGTTTCTCTGTCAGTTTTCGCTGTAGTTGGTGAAAGAATTTCCACAATCAGGTTAGGATATTTACCATTTTCTTCCCATACAACCCAACTTTTTCTAGTTTTTCTTTCCGTTCCTAGAACTACGAAAAAATCTGGACCTCTCACATCTTTTGATTTTTTTTGATGGGGACTATAGTAAATACTGAGATTTCCGACAGCATAAAAATCAGTTCTCTCTTTCCATAACCATTTGAGTGATTTTATTAAGAGCATTATTTGTTCGAGATGCAGTTCTGTTTCCACTGGCGGTTCATCACTATATAAGTCACTGGGTGGGAAAATTATCTCTTCTGATATATCTTCTAATGTGTTAGATGGGGATTCTGGCGCTTGAGTAATCATCATGTATGATACCAAGTAATTATTTGTTGATTATAACATGACTCCGAAAATGTTAAGTTATACCTACACAACACCAAAAACATTTCTAATTATGTTTATGAAAATGTTACGATATCACTGGTAGTAGAGGAGAACAACAATGAAAAAAGCATTGATGATCAAAATACTCATTTCATCCTTAACTTGCTTAAATATATTTACCTCTCATCAGGTTGCGGCTCAACTTTTACCACAACCTTGGGTAACGGTGGGAAGTAAAGATAGTGAAGTTACCTATGGTGCGGGTGTTAAGGTTTTAGGTTTTGGTCTTGAAGTAGGAAGGAGTCCTCAAGGTGCTATGGGAGCAGATTTTTTAAAATTCTTGAGTTTACCAGTTATTTCACCTTATGTCGGAATTGGTTGGTATTCGGAAGATCAAGGAGTGGCTGTTTCTGGTGGTGTACAAGTAGTCACTAGCGATCATGTTTTTGTGGGTGCTGGTTACAATTCTGTGCGAGGAGTTAATGGTCAAATTGGTGTGAAATTTTAGAGGATGTTTGGATTTTTTAATTCTTTTCTTCAATCCCCTTATCTCCTGTTAAGCCTTCTATTTCTTCTTCAGTAAAAATAGGAGGCCATAATTCAGAAACAGCTAATTCCCAACCTGGAAAAAGTTCTGGTAAAGTTAAAATATCGCCATTATGAAAAACTATTGGTTCACCTTGAGAAGGATAAACTGTTACTGTTTCTTCATCAGGATCAATTAAAATTCCAATAATTGCACCTAATTTGATCAAGTTGAGAATCTTATTTTTTAATGTTTTAATTTTATCACTTTGAGATTTAATTTCTACTACTAAATCTGGTCCAAGTTCGCCAAAATAGCGAGGACTTTGACGCAGACGTGCAGCCCGAACAAAAGAAACATCCGGTGCGGTGAGGTTGCTATCAGGTAAAATAAAACCACCAGCAGAATCAAATACTCTTCCTAAACGACGAGGATTTACCCAAGCGAAGAGAAAAGCAATTAAACGACTGCTAATTTCACTAGATACAATATCTGATGGACCTACAATAGAAATTCTCCCGTTTGTTAATTCAACATCGTAATCTAAACCAGCTTCACTAAAAGCAGTTTGAACTTGTTCTACATCTTTCAGGGTCATGATTGGCATAAATTTATGCTCCTTGTTATAAATGTCAGTTATTAATATTTTAAACCATTTGTCAGAATCAGGATATCCAGGATTTTAGGATTTACAGGATGTAATTGATTATTTTTTTGATTTTTTCAAATTATGTTGGGTTGCGCTGTTGCTTAACCCAACCTACCGATTAAAAATTTTATCCTTTGTGCTTTCAACGCTCGTTTGTTAAAACAAACTATAAGTTCTGATTTATATAATCATAATGCTTTTTGGACATTTCTCCTGACAATATACTCATATCACAAAAATCCTCTTCCGATATGTTTGCAGGAATACGATGAATAGACTGACATATTTGTAACCAGTTATCTTCATAATTCATATTCAATCCATTGGTTTTATTAAGCAAGAAAACAAACGAATACCAACCAAACTTTATATATTTATGAACATGAGGAAATCTAAACAATTCTGCATTTATGATTCCAAACCTTTGTTTAGCATGAATGGTTGTATTACGCATTTTTCTATAGATATTTTCACAGTATCCATTCAAATAATCTAGTTCTTCTGGTGTAGCATTATGTGACATTAAAAAGTTTTTCCATTTTTCATAGAAAGATTTTCCTAATACATTGTTGTCAATAACGTCATTGATCACAGATTCCATCTTCATTTGAAAAAATATTGCTGCATTAATGCAGTATTTAGCCTCCGCTTCACGTAAAGTTATAAGATAACTACTCCAGTGTAAAGCATTTATAGGATCAGCAGAATCTACATCAATATCTCGTACTGTTAGGTTTGAAGATAAAATGTCTATATCATGATTTTCTTTGAAATCATAAGAAACAACATGGATGTTATTATTAGTCAAAGCCCTTGATATAGGTTCAATATATATAAGATATGCTTTATACAACTCATCTAAGGCTTTATTTCCTGCATATTGGGCGATATCAAAATAATTTAGATCAAGCATATTCAAACTAAGTAACCTTGGTTAATATAATAACATTTTTTCTAAGACATATTTCTGATTGTGTTATGGATATTAATACTAAAAAACACCTAAAACACCTGATATAACTAGGTTTCGCTAAAAGAGAATCAAAAATTTAATAAAAATATGATTTCTGATTATTGAATCCCTTACTATGCAATACTGCTCGGTTAAGGAAAATGGGGAGTAAAACCAAGAGAAAAGTGTTCGCGGTTTATTTACGAGAATAATTAAAATTGAGAGACTTACTTTTTCTCTTTGAGGCTATCGTACAAATCAACCCA
>NZ_JADEWA010000159.1:0-10831 GCF_015207865.1 Dolichospermum sp. LEGE 00246 | reverse complement strand
GGTCAAATTTTTCTTTATGATCTCTCACGAAATTGTTTAAATCAAATTTTTCAAAGGGAAAAATCTAATATTAATGATATCAGGAATGGTTTAAATTTCAGTCAAGATCATGCTTATCTTGCTTTTAGTAGTGATGATGCTAAAGTGGAAGTTTTGCATTTAGAAAGTAATACCTTTCTTACTTCTTTAAAAGGACATCTTATTCAAGTTGTAGGTCTAATTTTTATCAAACAAGATCAACTAATAGTTACTATCAGTTTGGATAGTACAGTGAGAATCTGGGAATTATTATCAGGAAAATGTCTCCATATTTTAACAGATCATCAAGCACCTATTACCAGTTTAACTATCGTGAATGAAGATACTTTTGCCACAGGTAGCGCCGATAGTACAATTAGAATTTGGGATGTTAATACGGCAAAATGTATACAGGTATTAACCAGCGATCGCCCCTACGAAGGTATGAATGTTTATGAAGCTACTGGTTTAACCTCATCCCAATTAGAAACATTGACAGGTTTGGGTGCGATCGCACATTCCACGAATTAGCATAAGTAAACTACATTAGCAGTTTGATTCAAAACTAAGTAATTGGACAAAAATATTTACAGTCATTGCGAGCGAAGGGAAGCAATCACAACCCTTGTGAACTGCTTGCAGCAGCGCTTCGCTATTGCTTCATTTCACTTCGTTTCATATGGCTAACGCCACGCAACGCTTACGCAATGACATTGTGTAATTAATTTTGTCTCACTACTTATTGGGAAGGGGGGTTTCAAAGCCTCTCCCCGCACCTCTCCCTAACCCTCTCCTAAGAGGAGAGGGAAAAGGAATAACATTTAATACTGGAGAGGTTTACCAGAGGGGTTTGTTTATACATTAAAAACTTTTCAAACATCCTCTAATTAATATTTCTATAGCCAGATTAAAATAGACTGTCTAAGGTTTCATAATCATATTCCTCTAAAACCTCATTAAATAGTTCTGTAGCCCTATCTTCATCAAGCTCTAAGTTTTGTGCTAACTTAGTCCAGTATTCGTATTCTTCATCACTAAAACATTCATCAGCAAGAGCAAATTCAACCGACATTTGGAAAGTTTCCTCTGCTGCATCTTCCGCCAAAATAATTTGTAAAGCCGCATTGTAAAGGAGTTCAAGCCCGCCGATTTCCATTAAACCCTGGATTTTCTCCTCAAGAAGTTCAGTATCAATTTCATAGGTTTCATAAAGTCCAGTTAATAACTCTGATTCTTCATCAGATAAGCCATCTACAGAGGCACCACACAAACAAATGACAGCAATAGATTCTACAAGAGTTAAATAACAATTATTTGCTGCTTCTGCGTCGTCCTCTTCATAGAAATCTTCATCAAAATCCTCATCTTCTTCAACCCAAACATCCGCAGTTAAATCGAAGTCAGTTGTTCCTTTAATTTTCCAGCATTCAAAACATAAATTTGGGTTAGTCATATACTCATAAGGGATATAGCAGTAGCCTTCTTCTCCCCACTCTTCCCCCCATGAATTACGGATAATAAAGACTTCAGCACTATCTTTATAACCCACGCAAAGCATAGCGTGTTTACCATGTTCTTGCCTGCCTTCATCACTGGCTAAATCTGGCATTGGAACTCTTCCTTTGTTGGTAACACGATCAAAAGACTTAAACAAAGTGAGTCCAAAAACAAAAGGATAACCTTCTGCTAAACAATGTTTCATAGCATGAAGATCCACAGGAACTTGTTCTGGGTTTTCCCATTGGAAATCAGGAACACTTAGGAGTTCGGCAGCCTCTTCATAGGCATCATAAATTGGTTTAGTATTAACGTTTCTGACTTTACCATTGTCTGTAACTTCATAAGCCCAGGTTGATTCATGGCAAATACCTTTTTCCTGTAAACTCATCAATGCTAAAGTAATGCTACTTCCTTGGTCTTGAATTTTATTTTCACCATTGTGTTCTAGTCCTAGCTCTCGGGCATTGTAATAGACAAAAAGACGACTAAAATCAACTTCTTCTCCTACACGGTTCATGATATACTCATAACCGCCTACAACTGCATTAGCTGTACAACTGTTAGAGCCAGCTTGATTTTCTACGGAAGTCATGAAGGGACGCAGATCAACCTGTGGTGGTAATTCTGCTTCTGTAAACCTCTCACTATTGTAAACTTGAGAACCGGAAATTTCTTGTTGGGAAGCACTGCAACCGCTTAAGGCTTTCCATAGACCTGTATTCCGATCTACGACATAAGATAATACAGCTTTTTTAGACATGGAATTTTATGTGGATTATCCACAGACCAGAAGGTATAAAAATTGTAAAATATCCTTTTAGCATAGATACAAGAATTTAAGAATTACTCAATTATTCTTAACGCCCCTTCTGATTAATGAAGGGGATATGGGGTTTTTACTTACATCCTAAAGATTGACGAGTATCTACACCAGTTTTAGAATTTACACCACTGGCATTAACACAGAGCTTTTTCACCTGTACCATATCTAAAATTGCATTGGTAAAATCAGCACCAGTGACATCAACTGCATCAAAAATGGAACGCAACATCATCGCATCTGTAAAAACTGCATCACTTAAATCGGCATCTTTGAATTTTGATAAATAAGCAATTCCTTGACTAAAATCCACACCATGAAAATTTACAGCATCCAATAAAACACCGTTAAATACAGCACCACGTAAATCAGCAGTGCTAAAATTAGTATTTTCTAATTTCACGCTTGTAAACTCAATCCCAATTAAACTTTGTCCAGAAAAGTCCTTCCCCCCGACTCCCTTGTTGCCAAGAGAATTAGTAACACTAGAAGAACTTGCTGCTTGCGCTGACAAGGGGAACACCAACAATACTAGAGCTAAAATCACACTAGCTAAGATTGAGCGATACTTCATAATTTTTGCTTAATAAATCTCAACAATTCCACTACTAATAATTAAACCGCAGGAAGGATGCAGCTTGTAATTTTCTGCTAAATTAACAGCGATCTCGTAGGATAGATAAATGTTGAGATGCGATCGCACGTAAACGTCAATATAAATAACTACCTGTGGCTAATCAAGAAAATATTACCTCGTCGGCAGTTGCTCATGGGGAAACCCCCCCAAATTTCCCTGCTTCCCAATCTCTGACACGAACCCCTTTATATCAAATGGGTGTAGAACTCAAAGCCAGATTTACCAGCTTTGGGGGCTGGGAAATGCCCATACAATATAGCAGTATCACCCAAGAACACCATGCCGTTAGGAATACCGCTGGAATGTTCGATATTTCTCACATGGGCAAATTTACCCTCCAAGGTAAAAACCTGATCTCCCAACTGGAGTATTTAGTTCCCTCCGATTTAAGTAGGTTACAACCTGGACAAGCACAATATACTGTATTGCTTAACCCCCAAGGCGGAATCATTGACGACATCATTATTTATTACCAAAATACAGACAGCACTGGGACGCAAAATCTAGTCATCATCGTTAACGCCTCAACTACCGACAAAGACAAAAAATGGCTATTGGCACATCTTGATCTTGATGTAGTTCAATTTCAAGACCTATCACGGGATAAAATCTTAATTGCCGTTCAAGGACCAACAGCTACTCATCATCTGCAATCCCTAGTCACAACAGACTTATCACCTATTAAGGCTTTTGGGCATTTAGAAACGACCATTTTTGGCAAACACGCATTCCTCGCCCGCACAGGTTACACTGGCGAAGATGGTTTTGAAGTGATGGTGGATGCCTCCGTTGGGATAGACTTGTGGCAAAGTTTATATAATGCTGGTGTTATTCCCTGCGGACTTGGTTGTAGAGATACCCTTCGCTTAGAAGCTGCAATGGCACTTTATGGGCAAGATATTGACGATACCACTACACCGCTAGAAGCTGGCTTAGGTTGGTTGGTACATTTAGATACCAAAAGTGATTTTATTGGCAGAGAGGTTTTAATCCAGCAGCAAACCCAAGGAATATCTCGTAAACTGGTCGGTTTGCAAACACAAGGACGCAATATTCCTCGTCACGGCTACCCCGTATTATCATCTAAACAAGTCGTAGGAGAAGTGACAAGTGGTACTATCTCCCTGACACTCGGTTATCCCATAGCCTTAGCTTACGTTCCCACCTCATTAGCCAGGCTTAAGCAGCAGCTAGATGTAGAAATTCGCGGTAAAGCTTACCCTGCGGTGGTTGTGAAACGCCCATTTTATCGCTCAAAGAATCGTGTTACTAACTGATAATCTTTGAGGTTTTTGAGGAATAATGTCTTTTAGGTTACTCTTGTAACACTATTTTTTTAACGTGGAAGAGAAAGTGATATGTCTTTAGAATATCCCCAGGATTTTCGATACTTAGATTCCCATGAATATGTTCGTCTAGATGGAGAAATTGCCACTATTGGTATTACTGCGTTTGCTATAGAACAATTAGGTGATATTGTCTTTTTGGAACTGCCGGATATTGGTGATGTTATTACCAAGGGAGAGACATTTGGTTCTATTGAATCCGTGAAGGCTGTTGAAGACTTGAATTCACCTGTTACTGGCACAGTTGTAGAACGCAATGAAGCTTTAATAAATGATCCAGAACAAGTACCTGAAGACCCCTATGGAGAAGGTTGGTTCTTAAAAGTTCGTATTAATGACCCTGATGAAATTAATGAGGATACATTAACAGCAGATGAATATAGTAATCAGGTAGAGGGTGTGTAAATAAGTTCATTTAGGGACTTACAATTAAAAAAATACCCAAAAATTTCTTGTGGTGCGGGACGAATTGCCCGCTAATCATCAAGGACGGGCAGCAATACTTGTCGGTTAAGGAAATGTAGGTTGGGTTGAGCGATAGTGAAACCCAACATTACCAAGGATTTTGTTGGGTTATGGCTATGGCTCCTACGTCCCCACGCAAGCTATCGCCACACTTCGTGAACGTTCCGATTGCAACGCTAACGCGAACAACCCAACCTACGGTATAACAATGTTTTAGCCTTAACCGAACAGTATTGGGACGGGCAGGATGCCCATCCCACAAAATTGGGTAATTTATTTTTTGGTGTTCCCGAAAAACCATATTAATTTGATATTATACTAAGTAATTAGACAAAAATATTTACAGTCATTGCGAGCGAAGGGAAGCAATCACAATGACATTGTGTAATTAATTCTGTCTCACTACCTAATTTAAATGGATTACTAATTATCAATTCATAAACTCCCTAAAACCTTTAATTGCTCCCGCCAATTTTTATCATATCGCAGGGTTAATATCTGATATCCAGCATTGTATCTCAGATTATCTCTCTCAATTTGGTCTTGCTTTTTCTGTTCAGCACTATCATGAACTGAACCATCGCAGAAAATAGCGATCGCATCTTCCTTATACACAAAATCTGGTTTACAATTGGCTTCGGTAATTAATTCCTGGGCTGTATCAGGTAGTTTATAACCCCGTTGGTAAATCTCTTGTAAAACTTCTCGTTCAAAATCAGAGTTTGCATCTGTTTGTGTGAATAGCCAACAGAAATTTTGGTGCATTCTCTGTGGTAAATTGTAGCCAATTCACAGAATACCAAGGATTTATGCAGCTTGATTAACTGTTGGTTGTGGAAGAGGTTCACCTGTTGCTTGATAAGCTATTACTAAGGATTCTAAAGCCTCAGTTCCATTAGTTACGGCTTCTTCATAAGTGTCTCCATGTGTCCGCCAAGTTTGTCCAGGAAAGTCAGGGAAACCTACTAAAAAACAGTTATCTTCTTCTGACCATTGAATGATCATTTGATATTTAAGTTTCATCATTTTTGGTTTTACCCTCTATTTCGTTAATAGCTTGTTTTACTTCTTTTTCTTGATACTGCTTGGCATCTGTGCTATCTTTACCAGAAATGGTTATTTTTCCAGTATATAGTGGATGTATTCAGTTGGTGTGACTTCCTTTTCCCGGAATTTCTGTAAACCCTGCTTGACGCAGTATTTGTTTTAGTTCTCGAATTTTTTTAGGCATTTATTTACTCATTTATATGCCAATTTTCTAAATAAAACAAACTGTGTAAAGAAACCTGCTGCAATCAGTTCATCTTTTTTGGCAATGGTTTCAATATTGTTTTGACCACTTCTGGGAAATTCGGTATTGCTGAATTGAGGTATAAAAATTAAAAATTCCATTTCTGAAACTCTTAATCTTTGCGCCTTTGCGTGAGACTAATTCATACTTTCATTCACCAACGCCTTATAAGTTTCTGCTACATGAGAATACCAGTTTTTTCTGGTTTCTAAATCTTGAGAATATAAGTTTTTAAGTATTTCTAGTTCTTTTATGATTGATCCTTAATTCCCTAAAGCTATCACAGCATTTTGTCCACCAAAACCAAAGCTAAAACATAGGACTTGCTGAATTTTACTTTCTTGTGCTGAGGTGATGAAGTTTAAATTAAATTCTGGTTGCTGAAGTCCTACGCAGGGGGGTAAAATTTGCTGTTGCAATGCCATGAGTGAAAAGGCTACACCTAAAGCTCCTGATGCTCCTAATGTATGCCCGGTGCTACCTTTGGTGGAACTAATCGCTAATTTTGGTGAAAATAAGTGTTGAATAATTTTACTTTCTATCCGGTCATTTAACTGGGTGGCTGTACCATGAGTGTGAATATAGTCTATGTCTGTGGGTGAAATATGACTACGTTCTAAACATTGCTTAATGGCTATGATGGCACTTTTACCTAATGGTTCTGGTGAGTTTCCATGATATGCGTCTGCTGTCAAGCCAAAACCTAATATTTCTCCATAAATTTTAGCTTGTCGTTGGGCTGCTAACTCCGCAGATTCAAGAATCAAAATAGCACCACCTTCACCTAGTACCAAGCCTTCTCGCTGTAAGTCAAAGGGATAAGCACCTGTTTTGGCTAAAGCCCCCATTTGCCTAAATCCAGCAATTGTTAGGGGGGTTATGGGTGCTTCTATTGCCCCTGTAATTACTCGTTGGTATTGCCCAGTTTTAATTAACATTGTAGCCTGAGCGATCGCCCAAATTCCCGTTGCACAAGCAGCCATTGGTGCTAAAACTGCTGCTGTTGAGCCTATTTTTCGGGCTATAGCGATCGCATTCATTTGCGGTAGAGTATTTAACCAATTGTCTAAGTTTGATTCTGCCTCTTCCTGATACATCTGTCGTGCCATTATCTCCCAAGATGCTTGATAACCCCGACTAGAACCAATTACTACAGCACAATCAAACAAAGGTGCTACCAATTCGGCATCTTGTAGGGCTGAATTAACAACTATTTCCGCGAGTGTATTTAATAAAGAGGGTTTTTCAGCAATTAATCCCAGGGGAACTATTCCCAATTCTGGAAATATTTGATGTAATTTAATCCCTGTTTTTCCTAATAATAAATTTTGCCAACTATCTTCTAAGCTTTGACCTAAAGCAGAAACTAAACCAATCCCAGTAACAACAACTTTAACCAATTTTAGATTTTATATAGTAACTGAGGAGTCAGGAGGTAGGGGCGCAGGGACTGCGCCCTTTCTCAGGAGTCAGAAGTCAGAAGTCAGAATACTTATAAAATCACAAATCAACAACTGACAACTAACTACTGAGGAATTTTCAGATTTTCTGCACCTGTAGTGACTTTAGCAGACTGAATGCGATCGCCTTGCTGGATTTTGTTAACTACCTCAAAACCTTTGGTAACATTACCAAACACGGCATAGTTACCATCCAAGAACGATAAATCTGCTAAAGCAAAGTAAAATTGAGAAGAAGCAGAATCCGGGGATTGTGATCTAGCCATAGCGATCGCTCCTTGCTTGTGCTGTAACACAGGCTTCTCAGTAATAGTCTTACTGTAAATAGGATCTTTTGCGCCTTTTGGTTTAATTTCTAAGGGTATCCGTCGTTCATTTCCAGTTTGAGGATCAATATAACCACTGGTTCCCAATCTACTTTCGGGAAATTTGGGGTCTTTACCTTGTGGATCTCCACCTTGAACTACAAAAGGCTGAGGTTCGCGCACAACACGATGGAATACTAAACCGTCATAAACACCTTTTTGAACCAAATCCACAAAATTACCGCCAGTAATTGGTGCATTTGTCCCATCTATTTCAATCTCAATTTCTGTGGGATTAACTACTTCTCCACGCTTCACCGTCATCACCACTGTAGCCTTACCTTCAAGACGTGGTAAACCTTTGATTCCAGGAACACTTTCGCTAATAGTTTCTGATACTGTTTTTGCACTAGTAGTCGTGTCTGAGGTAGCTGTTGCAGTTGGGGATGCACTAGACGATGTTGTATTACTCGCACATCCTCCCAAAGTTAAAGCGCAAATCATCAATAGAACTACAAAAAATTGTGGAAATTTAAACCGCATTGTTAGTGACTGCATTAATCAAAATATCTTAATTTGTTCTTGCCCATTCCTGAAGTTTGGATTTTAAATTGTGAAAATAACTTGACCTCAGATCCCCGACTTCTCTAAGAAGTCGGGGATCTGATTCTTATTGTTCACCAATCCAAAATCCAAAATTCCTAGAGTCCTTCTAAAGATACTCCTAAAAAACGAGCTAATTCCGCACCTTGGGTTTCCAAATCTGCCAAAGATAAGGGTTGACCTACTCTTGTAAGGGGAATATCCCGTCTACCTTTAACCCGAAGATATAAAGCGCGTTGAGGATTCAGACCTTCCTTAATCAAAATCTTGACAGATTGTACATCTGAAATCCTTCCGTCAATTTGGATTTGACGATTTTTTCCGGGAAACCCCCAACGGAAAATTTTTAATGTCCCTGTTTCCCGATTGAACTCATTATAACCACCACCTAAATCCCATAGAACTACAAGCCACAGATATGTAGCTAATAGCAAGCCAGCAGCACCATATAGTCCCATCACCAATCCTTGAGGGACAAATATTAGTTGTGTTGCATCAGTAACTATGAGTAAATTAACTTTGAGATAACTAGAAATACTAGCTAAGAAAAAACCACTGGCTCCCATAGTTACAATACTTGCCCACCAGTAGTTACTAAACCGACGTGAACCAAGAACCTTTTGAGAGAGGATATTCTCGCTTTTATTAATTGTTGTTGATACGGTCATCTAAACCTCCAGGAGACCCCCACCAAAACTGTACTCAGTTTGGTGATGGGAGGAATGGAGGGTTAATTGTGAAACGTCCCTTGAGTAATTTTGTGCGCCAGCACAAACAACGAAGGGGACAGTTGAGCAATTAACAAATCTTTGATTTTCCATATTCGTAACCGTCCTTTTTGTGAGTCTAGTGGTCTTTTTTCAGTGTCTAAAACAAATACTTTGGACATAATATTTTGCTCCGAAGAGCCTCCCATTTCTGGGGTAATGTTAGCTAGATGCCTCCGGCACGCTGGCGCGAACGACAATGTTAGAGGTCGGTAACTATCTTAAAAGCACTGGTTTAACCCTTAAGCCTGTTTAACTTTGAAGTTCTAGAGCAGGGAACTAGCTACGCATCCCCTGGTAGGTCTTTAACTCTTACCTCTAACGTAGTTCGGTTAAGAACTGAGTCTGGTCAACTAGGCTTTTACAAGCCCTCACTTGTCCGAAGGGAAGTGATGGGTGGTTGACTAAACTACCTTGGACTATCTTTCTCAAGTCTGCCACTGAAGCAGTCTGGATTGCAAGTTATCGAAGAGATGACAATAAATTTTATCCTCAACTTGCAGGATTTCCGAGCGCAGGCCATTGAGAGAATTTCAGGGCGCAGGCCATTGAGAGAATTTAGGGCGCAGGCCATTGAGAGAATTTAGGGCGCAAGCCATTGAGAGAATTTAGGGCGCAGGCCATTGAGAGAATTTAGGGCGCAAGCCCTGCGCCCCTACGAAGATTTATGAGAAAATCTGTGTCAAATTGTTAAAATTCTGATATTGATAGAAAATATTTAACTTCCTGTTCTATATCCAGCCCAAATTCTGACTAATGTGATAAGTTAAGAATCATTACGTTACTAAAACCTAGATTGCTGGTTAACGGTAGCCGATCATGTCATAATTTGTCAGTAACCCAGCCCTCAAGGTACTGAGCTTGCAAGAGTAATCAAGCAAGTCGTAGTGACCAGACCACCCTGAGCCTAGTCTCATGGTATCCTTATGAGAAATGATCACTTTGTCAAGCAATCAGTTCTCACAATCTTAGCGTCTGTAAAGCTGCTAGGATTGAAGAAAACGTTGAATTCCTCACGGCAGGTCAGTAACCCATCCCTAAAGGGACTGGGCTTGCAAGAGTAATCAAGCAAGCCGTACTGACCAGACCACCCTGAGTTTACTCTCATGGTAGCCGTTATTTGAGTCACGACACCCACCGAATGCGTTGCCAGTTCCCTGCTCTGTCGCTTGTGATTAAACAGTTCTAAGGTCACTGGAACAGTGTTGCAAGCCCAACAAGCTCTTATAACAGGTCTAGGCTAACATTACCCCAGAAATGGGAGTTGGTTTCCAGATTCCAATCAAAAATCTGGTTTCAATTTTAATATCCACAGCGGTTAAAACCGCTCGTGTCGTTTCCCTCTCAGATCTAAAGACGCGCTCGTTTCCCACTTACCGGGCGTTCTTATGATATAAATCAGTAAACTCGCTGAAACACTGCTTAAAAAACGTTGCAATTTTAGTAAAAACGAGGATTTTAGTAAATGACCATCGCAGTTGGACGCGCCCCGAGTAGAGGGTGGTTTGACGTATTAGACGACTGGCTAAAGCGCGATCGCTTTGTATTCGTAGGTTGGTCAGGAATATTACTATTCCCCTGTGCCTTCCTCGCATTAGGCGGTTGGCTAACCGGTACAA